>JADHWC010000042.1 GCA_016783665.1 Fidelibacterota bacterium
GAGTGACATCTGGGACATGTTTTCTTAACCATTTTTATCTTAATATATAAAAATTCTCTGTAATTCGCTGAGTATTAATCGATTACCGCTATTTCAGCCACCATTATTTGTCTATTATACCTAAATATACATGTTTTGGAGTTTATTGAGATAGGGGCGAAGGTGGTTTTTACAAACAGAAAATCCCGTCGTTTCCAACGGGAAAAGAGAGTGCCGAAGGTCGGACTCGAACCGACACGGTCCAATGGACCGAGGGATTTTAAGTCCCTTGCGTCTACCAGTTCCGCCACTTCGGCACGAAAAAAAGCGAGGCGACGACCGGATTCCTCCAAGGTGTCCCTTTGGTAGAACCGGTGAATAACGATTATAAAAAAAATCGTTTTTTATTACTTTACTCAAAATATCTCAGAATCTTCAAAAATCAAAGTTGAGGCGACGACCGGATTCGAACCGGTGAATAACGATTTTGCAGACCGCTCCCTTAGCCACTTGGGTACGTCGCCAGTTCTGTTCTAAAATAGCGCTGGAAAATACTATGAAATTCACTAAAAACCAAAAGTTTTCAATGGTGTTTGGAAAAAAAAAGAGGGTGAAGAGACTCACCCTCTTAAAGTAAAATAGGAATCTATATTATTTGTCATCGACGACTTCGAAATCGGCATCTTCGACATTATCGTCTTTGCCGGTACCGGCGTTGCTCTGGGCTTCGCCGCCAGGTTGCTGTTCGGCATTTGGCGGAGGAGTTTCGGTTTTAACGCGTTCATACATCTTGGATGATACTTCTGACCAGACCTTATTGATATTCTCGATACCCTCTTTCATGGCTTTGATATCATTGCTGCCCTGAACTTTTTTCAGTTGTTCAAGCGCGTCGTTGATTTTGCCTTTTTCCTCAGGCTGTAGTTTATCACCGTACTCATTCATATTCTTCTCAGTCTGGTAAACAATCGCATCAACCTGGTTGCGGGTATCGACTTCTTCTTTACGGTGTTTATCTTCTTCTTCATGAGACTGGGCGTCATGTACCATGCGTTCTTTTTCTTCGTCGGACAATCCGCTGGAGGTCTGAATGCGTACGCTCTGTTCTTTAGCGGTGGCTTTGTCCTTAGCGGAAACATTTAAAATACCATTTGCATCGATGTCGAAGGTCACTTCGATCTGAGGAATACCACGGGGCGCCGGTGGAAGACCGTCCAGATGGAATTTACCGATGCTCTTATTGTCGCCTGCCATCGAACGTTCACCCTGTAAGACATGAATTTCCACGGTAGTCTGACTGTCGGCAGCCGTGGAGAATATCTCACTTTTCCGTGTTGGAATAGTCGTATTACGTTCGATCAGGCGGGTGGCCACGCCACCAAGGGTTTCAATACCAAGAGAGAGGGGAGTAACATCGAGGAGGAGAATATCACTTACTTCACCACCAAGCACACCACCCTGAATTGCGGCGCCAATGGCAACGACTTCATCAGGGTTCACGGTTTTATTTGGTTCTTTACCGAAAATCTCTTTAACCAGTGCCTGTACTTTTGGAATACGGGTTGAACCGCCAACAAGGATAATTTCATCAATATTATCAGATGAAAGTCCGGAATCTTTCAGAGCCTGCTGGCAGGGTTTACGGGTGCGTTCTATGAGATCACCAACAAGGGATTCGAATTTTGCGCGGGAAATTTTCTCCAGCATATGGATCGGGCCGGCGGCTCCTGCTGTGATATAGGGCAGGTTAATTTCAGTTTCCATATTGGAGGATAGTTCGATCTTGGCCTTTTCAGCGGCTTCTTTCAGGCGTTGCAATGCCATAGGATCTTTCTTCAGGTTCACACCTTCTTTTTTCTTAAACTCATCAACGAGCCAGTCAATAACACGCTGATCTAAATCATCACCGCCCAGGTGAGTATCACCGCTGGTGGATTTGACTTCGAAAACACCATCGCCAATTTCCAATATTGAGATATCAAAAGTACCGCCACCCAGGTCATATACAGCGATTTTTTCGTCTTTTTTCTTATCAAGTCCGTATGCTAGAGCGGCTGCGGTGGGTTCATTAATAATACGTTTAACGTCCAGTCCTGCAATTTTTCCGGCATCTTTGGTTGCCTGACGTTGAGCATCATTAAAGTATGCGGGTACAGTAATTACGGCTTCTGTAATTTTCTCTCCGAGTTTTTCTTCGGCGGTCTGTTTCATTTTCTGTAAAATCATTGCACCAATTTCCGGTGGAGAGTAATCGCGGTCAGCCACACGTACACGCACATCGCTATTGGGTCCTTGAATGACTTTAAATGGTACTTCTTCTTTTTCATGAGAGACTTCTTTGAAAAGGCGTCCCATGAAGCGTTTAATCGAATAAACGGCACGGTCGTGATTGATTACAATCTGGCGTTTTGCCGTATCACCTACAACACGTTCACCGTCTTTTTTGAATACAACAACTGAAGGCGTGACGGAACGTCCTTCCGAATTTTCCAGCACCCGGGGGGTACCGGCGTCCATTACCGCGACACAGGAGTTGGTTGTACCCAGATCAATCCCGATAATTTTTCCCATGATTATCTCCTTTAAAGCATTTTCTTCATATTTTTTATAATCACAATTTAAAAAGTCAGATCGTAAGTGACAAATGTTATGCCAGTTTTTTACTGAGACATAACGTCAGACTGAAAATAGATATGAATTTGTATTTAGGTTAAATCGGAAAAATTGTCGGAAAATGGGAGAAATTTATTTCTCAACCGTTACCGGGTTACGCTTTTTATGCGGTTGCGATTGCAGAAAGGTTAATTGTTTATTTTTTACTCGGACATCAATAGGTTTTGCTTTGACCAGTGAACCATCCAGAAATTTTTCAGCGATGGGATCTTCAATCATAGTCTGGATCGAACGCCTAAGTGGTCGCGCGCCGCATTCAGGTTTATAGCCGTCTTCCAGAATGAGTTCTTTTGCCTGTTTGCTGACATTTAGAACAGTCCCGGAATTTGCCAGATTTAATTTGACGTCCTTAAGCTGGATATCGATAATTTTTAAAATGTCTTCACGGGTTAAAGAGCAAAACACGATGGGGTCATCGATACGGTTGATGAATTCAGGATTAAAGAGTTTATGAGCCTCTTCGATCATCTTCTTTTTCATGACCTTATAATCGTTTTGCTGATCGGATTTGGAAAAACCGAAGGCGCTGCTCCGTATATTCCGACTGCCGATATTGGAAGTCATGATAATGATCGTATTTTTAAAATTAATTTTCCGACCAAAACTATCTGTTAGAACACCCTCATCGAAGATTTGCAAAAGAATGTTAAAGACGTCTGCATGTGCTTTTTCAATCTCATCAAATAACACAACGGAATATGGATGCCGACGGACTCGCTCGGTTAATTCACCGCCCTCTTCATAGCCAACATACCCGGGAGGCGCGCCAATTAGGCGGGATACTGCATATTTCTCCATGAATTCAGACATGTCGATCTTGACGAGAGCATCTTTTCCTCCAAAGAGAAATTGCGCGATCACTTTCGCCAGTTCAGTTTTACCGACTCCGGTAGGTCCCATAAACAAAAAACTACCGATTGGTCGTTTTGGATCTTTTATACCGGCGCGGGCTCTGCGAATGGCGCTGGAAATCAGCCGAATAGCCTCATCTTGTCCAACGATTTGCTTCTTTAATTCGGCTTCCATGTTAAGTAGCTTTTTATTCTCCGATTCTGCTAAGCGATTCACCGGGATACCGGTCATCATGGCAACAACATCGGCAATATCTTCTTCCGTGACCTCAATTATCGATGTCGCTGTTTTCTTTTCCCATTCATTATAATCGGATTTGATTTTCTGACGTAGTTTGTGTTCAATATCACGTAACTCCGCAGCTTTCTCGAATGCCTGTTCCCGGACGGCGGTTTCTTTATCGAGTCTGATTTTTTCAACCTTGTCTTCCATTTCGATAATGGATTTGGAAACATCGATATTACGTATATGAACGCGGGAACCGGCTTCATCAACGACATCAATAGCTTTATCGGGCAGGAATTTATCGGTGATATAACGATCGCTTAATTCTACAGCGCTGATTAGCGCCTGGTCAGTATATTTAACACGGTGGTGTTCTTCGTAGCGTTCTTGCAATCCTTTCAATATTTCCAGCGTTTCATCTTTCTGTGTAGGATCGACGATGATTTTCTGGAAACGCCGTTCCAGAGCGCCGTCTTTTTCAATCACCTTGCGGTATTCATCAAGTGTCGTGGCTCCGATACAATGGATATCTCCACGCGCAAGAGCGGGTTTGAACATATTAGATGCATCGAGGGAACCGGAAGCGCCACCGGCGCCTACTATGGTATGGAGTTCATCAATAAAAAGGATAATATCATCCCTTTGCTCGATCTCCTGCATGATTGCTTTCATGCGTTCCTCAAACTGACCACGGTACTTTGTTCCTGCTACGATTGCCGCCATATCCAGATCAATGATGCGTTTGTTGTTGAGCAGACGGGGTACTTTCCTTTGGATAATGCGGATTGCCAGTCCTTCGGCAATTGCGGTTTTTCCAACACCCGGTTCGCCGATGAGTACAGGATTATTCTTTTTACGGCGCGATAGAATTTGTGCAACCCGTTCGATCTCTTTTTCTCTGCCGATGACCGGGTCCAATTGATTATTCCGGGCTTTTTCAGTAAGGTCTCTTGAAAAATGATCTAGCGCCGGCGTTTTGCTGATCTGTTTCTTTCCTGATGTACTTTGTTTGTGATCGAATTCCGGCTCTAATAATTCGTCTCTAAAAGTGTGATATTCAATTCCTAAAGCGGTTAGCGCTTTAAACGCAATTCCATCACCTTGTTTAAGTATGGCAAGGATGATATGAGTTTCATCAATTTGCGGGGCGTTAAGATGCCGGGCTTCATGATAGGTGTTTCGTAAAATTTGCTCTGACCGTTTTGTCAGAGGCAACCTGCCTATTTGCAATATTTCGTTACCACTTTGAATGGAATCCTCGATGTTTTTAATCAGCTCATTAATGTCAATATCAAAGCTGGAAAAAATATCAATGATTTTATGTTGGGGATGATTTAAAATTGCCAGCAGAAGATGTTCGGAATCAATATAATTGTGCCCAAGCCGAGTTGCCTGGTCCCGGGATTCTTTTACGATCAGTTGAATTAATCTTGAAAAATTGTCTTTCATTTCCATCATATTTCTCTATTGAAATATAAAACGTGAAAGAGCCCAATGTCAATTAAACTTTTATTGAAATCTTGCTGTTTCATCGCTGAGATATAAAACCTTATGGGATTTTGACGCAATGCCCGAATTATGAGTGGCAATGATAAAGGTTCGCCCGAATTGCCGGTTCAAGTCCAGGATCAAATTGATCAGCAAATCACTATTATGTGTATCCAGATTTCCGGAAGGTTCATCAGCCAGCACAACCAGCGGTTCATTGATCAACGCACGAGCAACGGCAACCCGCTGGCGTTCTCCGCCGGAAAGGGCGGAGGGGCGATGGTTGATGCGGTGCCCCAGTCCGACGCGTTCCAGTATTTCGATAGAAGATTTTTTCGCGTTTTCGGGATCGTTCCGATAAATAATAGATGGGATCATGACATTTTCGAGAGCAGTGAATTCCGGTAATAAATGATGAAATTGAAAAACAAATCCGATTGTTTTATTCCTGAAACGGGCAATCTCCTTTTCCGTTAGAGAGAAAGGATTGATGCCATTATAGCTAATTTCACCTGAATCGGGATAATCCAGGGTACCAATAAGATTCAACAAGGTGGATTTTCCGATACCCGACGGTCCCATAATAGTGATAACTTCACCGGGATTAACGGAAAAGGATATATCCTTTAAAACCGGCACTTCAATACCATCATTATGATAGGACTTTGACAGATTATGGACGTTTAATATTGGTACAGCATCATTTTTCATATTGAATTGCCTCCAATGGGGCGAGTTTAGCGACCCGCCGGCTTGGGTAAAGTGTGCCCAGAAAAATAAGGATCATACCGGCGCCGATGATTGCAGCGACATCCGGAAAGTGAACTTCTATCGGCAGATAGGGAATAAAGTAAACCGATGGCAACGGTATAAAATGAAAATATTGTTGCAACAGGCATAGGCTCAGGGATAACAGAATACCTAAGAATAAGCCGATACTGCCGGTAATAAATCCCAAACGAAGAAAAATACTTTTGATATGATCGTGATTCATTCCCAATGTCTGCATCATGCCGATCTCACGGATTTTTTCCATTATCAGCATCACCAGTGAACTTGTCAGGTTAAAGATTGCGATCAGTATAATAAAACTTAAGGCGAGAAAGCTACCGTATTTTTCCAGTTTCATAGCGCCGAACAAATCTCTGTGCAAATCTTCCCAGGTCATTACTGAAAAACGGTTGTTGAGATTAGCCTGCAGTACGGATTTTATCTGAGGAACGTTTTTATAAGAATTGAACCGGATGTCTATGCCCGAATATTGATCATCCATTTTGAAAATATTTTGGGCTTCGTGAATGTTTACAAATGCCAGATTTTCGTCGTAATCAAACAGGTCCAGGCGGAAGACGCCACTCAATACGAAGCGTCCGACATAGGGAATGCTGAATGAACTTTTAATGTTAAGAGGATTGATGACGTTGACCGTATCGCCAAGATAAAGACCAATTTTATCCGCAAGACGGTAGCCGACGATGATGCCCGGAAAATCAGAGGTAGGAGCAGAGAAGGAATTATTTCCGCGGATTATAGCAGTTTCCTGCATGATTTTGTCCATAAAAATCGTTGTATCGACTCCTTTAAGGCGTACCACCGCATTGGTTCCGATCGCTGATAGAACGGATTTTTTTATCACAAACGGGTAGATTGTATTGAGATCAAAATCACGCAACAGGTTTTCAATTTCATAGACAGCCTTATCGCCGATACCCTGACCCGTAATGCGGATATGAGATTCCAGGTCGATGACGCGTGAGGAAATTTCCGATTCGAATCCGTTCAATATACTTAGCGTCACGACTAATGCAAATGCACCCAGCGCAATTCCGGAGATGGAGACATAAGATGTGAAAGAAATAAGACCAGTCTGCTTTTTCGACCGAAAATACCGAAAGGATATCCAGTTTAACAGGCGTCTATTCATAGCGTATCGCCTCTGTGGGCGTCAGACGAATGGCTTTAAACGCTGGGTAAATTGTTGCTATCATCGAACAAACGATCGCACAAGCGCCGATTATGAGAAAATAATCAGGTTCCAATTGAATAGGCAGTTGGCTCATGAAGTAAACATCTTCGGGAATGGAAATAATACTGAATCGCATCTGAACCCAGGACAAAATGAGTGCAATCATAAATCCAAGCAGTGTTCCGGAGATACCGATAATTGTTCCCTCAATCAGAAAGATTCTGCCGGTTTGCCGGCGGTTGACTCCCATACTTTTTAGAACGCCGATGTCTTTGGTCTTTTCTATCACAATCATCGTCAGAGAACTGATAATATTAAAGATTGCTACTAAAGCGATTAGTCCGAAAACGATCAAAATCGGCAGGCGCTGAACACGCAGCCATTCGAACAGGTTCATGTGCAGGTCGAGCCAGCTCATGGCATGATATGGATAACCGAGCGTGGAATTAATCTGTTCTGCCACATCACCGGCATCATATGGATTTTTCAGGATTATCTGGAATCCGGAAAACTGTGTGCCGAGGTTCATAATATTTTGGGCTGCTTCGAAACTGGTATAGACAAAGATATCGTCGTAATCGGCGATACCCGATTCATATATTCCGGTGATCGTAAACGTTCCGACCCGCGGACGAGATGAAGTCTCCGATGGAGAATGCAGAACGAATAAGTAAATCCGATCACTCAAACCGGCGCCGAGCATATTAGCCAGCTTTCGTCCAATAACGATCCCATCATGTCCGTCATCCGTATAAAAGGTAACCGAACCGCTTTTGAGAAAACGCTGTATATCAAGAGTTTTCATGATATTTTCTTCCGTAAGACCTTCCATGACAACGCCATCGGTTTCACTTTTATAGCGAACCATAACAGCCCTGTGAACGTATGGGACAATTTCCCTGATTTGAGGAATTTCCCATAGCCGTTTCTCGATTTCATCGGACGATTCAAAGGTCTGACCGTTAAAAAGTCGAAGACGAATATGGGCATCAAAACCGATCAGTTTCTCTTTGAGGACATTTTCAAAGCCGTTTAATATTGAAATTGTGATAATAAGCGCTGCAATACCAACAGCCAGTCCGACCGTAGAAATTATACTGATAAAGGAGATATACCCGATTTTATGTCGGTTGAAAAGGTGGCGTTTTGCAATAAAAAATGGTAAGGACATTATGCCAGATAGTATCGTTAGGATCTTAATTGCGGAAAAAGAATCACGTCTTTGATAGTCCGCTGATTTGTGAAAAGCATGACCACACGATCAATACCGATACCGACGCCGCCTGTGGGAGGCATTCCGTATTCCATCGCTGTGACAAAATCTTCATCCATGGTCTGGGCTTCTTCATCGCCGAGATCGTGTAATTGATTCTGACGTTCCAGACGATCCCGTTGGTCAAAAGGATCATTCAATTCGCTGAAGGCATTGACAAATTCCTGACCGGCTATATACAGCTCAAAACGCTCGACAATTTCCGGATTACCGTCGCGGCTGGTCTTCGCCAGAGGTGAAATCGATTTCGGATAGTCAATAACAAAGGTTGGCTGAATCAGTTTGTCTTCAACAAAATTATCAAAAAGAAGCTCGATGAGTTTCCCGTATCCAAATTTTGGGTTCACTTCCAGTCCTTTTGTCACAAATAATTTTTCGAGTTCCTTTTGGGAAAGGCTGGCTACATCGATGCCGACATACTCTTTCAGAAGGTCGAACATTTTGCGATGCCGAAAAGGCTGGCTGAAGTCGATCGAATAATCTCCGTACTCGAAGGATGATTTGCCGATTTGCCGGGCGATGAACTTGAAATATTCTTCAACCATATCCATCAGATAATAGTAATCGACATATGTCTGGTAAAATTCCAGGGCAGTGAATTCGGGATTATGGTTCCGGTCGATTCCTTCGTTTCGGAAATTTTTAGCGATTTCGTACACTTTTTCGAATCCGCCGATAATCAATCGTTTTAGATATAGCTCGTCGGCTATACGCAGGTAAAAATCACAGTTTAATGCGTTATAATAAGTTTTGAACGGTTTCGCCGAAGCGCCGCCGTATATCGGCTGCAGAGATGGCGTCTCAACTTCGAGGAATTCTCGTTCGTTGAGAAAATCCCGGGACCACTGGATGATCTGGCTTCTGAGTTTAAAGATATTTTTAATATCCGGATTGACGATAAGATCCAGATATCGCTGCCGATACCGCTGCTCTTTATCGCTAAATGCATCGAATACGGTTCCGTCTTTTTCTTTAACTATCGGGATCGGACGTACATTTTTTGTCAATAAGTGTAGCTCTTCGGCGAAGATTGTGATTTCTCCGGTGCGGGTTTTGAATACTTTTCCGACAGCGCCGATGATATCACCAATGTCCAGCAGACCGAATAGTTTATAGAGCTGTTTTCCGATTTTATTTTCCTGGAAATATATCTGAAGTTTTTTACGCTCGTCCTGAATATGGCAAAAACTGGCGCGACCCATTTTCCGAATTGCCATAATCCGTCCTGCAGCTTTCACGGTTACAGTTTCTTCCAATTCAGTGAAGTTATCTATAATTTCACTGCAGGAATGAGTTTTGGGGAATTCATAGGCATAAGGTTCAAATCCGAGGTCCCGTATTTTCTGAAGTTTTTCTTTGCGGACAGAGAGGATTTCACTTAATGATTTACCGATATGTTGATCTTGAGCGCTCAAAGCTATTTTTTCTCCTTTTTAATATTCCATAATAGATATTGGCGTAAGAACTCGTCAATATTGCCGTCCATTACGGCTTGAATATTGGTGATTTCACATTTTGTACGATGGTCCTTTACCATGGTATAGGGCTGGAACACGTATGATCGTATCTGATTACCCCATGAGATATCTTTCTTATTTTTCTCAATCTCGGATTTTTCCTTTGCCATATCTTCTTTTTTCAACTGGTAGAGACGGGCTCTCAGGATTTTCATTGCCGAGGCTTTATTTTTATACTGGGAACGCTCATTCTGGCATTGAACTACAATACCGCTTGGAAGGTGAGTGATTCTGATAGCGGAATCGGTTTTATTGACATGCTGACCACCGGCTCCGCTGGCTCGATATGTGTCAATTCGTAATTCATCCGGATTAATATCTACTTCTATATCTTCTTCAATTTCCGGATAGACAAATACTGAGGCAAAGGATGTATGTCGCCTGTGATTTGAATCGAAAGGTGAGATGCGCACGAGACGATGAATTCCGGCTTCGGACTTCAAATATCCGTAGGCATAAGATCCTTTAACTTCGATTGAGACGTCCTTGATACCGGCTTCATCACCTTTGAAAAGGTTTATGATTTTGGCTTCCATTCCGGTGCGTTCGAACCAGCGCATGTACATTCGCAATAACATTTCCGCCCAGTCCTGGGATTCAGTACCGCCGGCGCCAGGGTGAATGGTCATAATAGCATTTTTTGAATCGTCGTCGCCACTCAACATGGACTGAAGTTCTATTTTATCGAGTTTTTTACGGAGTTCCCCGATCATCGCCTGAATGTCTTTCAGTATGGATTCATCATTCTCATCAGCAACAAGATCCAGTAGCTCTTTGACATCATCATATAATTTCCGGATGCTGTTATACTGATCCAGCTCTGTTTCAATAAGCCGGACCTGCTGAAGTAATGTCTGCGCTGTTTCGCGGTCGTCCCAGAAATTGCTTGCGGATGTTTTTAGCTGTGCTTCCTGCAGCTGACATTGTTTGGCGTCAACGTCAAAGAAACCTCCGGAGTTCGTTGATCCTCGGTTCCAGAGTATCGATTTCTGACTTAATATCGCTGATCATTATTTACTAATGAATTTATTCTATTGTTTTACGATTGTATCCGATGGTTTTAGCGGTGAAAAATCTTTATAGCTGGAAAGGACAATATAGGTCCGTGTCTGCAAGACGCCCGGCCAGGACTGTATTTCGGAGAGAAGTTTTTCCAGGGTGGAGGTATTATCGGTCTGCATTTTCAGTAAATGAGAACCTTCGCCAGTGATGGAATGGCATTCGATGACGTTATTATCTTCACGGGCATGTCTGATAAACTCTTCGTAATTTTTTGATGGGGACGTCATTACAAATACAAAAGCGGTAACGTCTTTACCAATCGCGATGTTGTTGACTTTGGCATGGTAACCGGCAATAATACCTTTTTTCTCCAATTTCCGCATCCGTTCGCTAACGGCGGGAATGGTTAAACCTACTTTTTCAGCAATTCGATTCCGTTGAATTCTGCCTTCCTTTTGAAGAATATCAAGGATTTGTACATCAATCGTGTCAATCATAATAGAAAACTCCTTCGTTATATTTTGAGGTATTTATGGTCTGCTTCTATAATAATCAAACATCGTGATTATGTATATAAGGTTGATAATCTGACTTGTCCATGAAAAAGATGCCGCAATATATTGAGTTGGTTTTATTGGCACAACAATAGTATCATTGGGTTTTATTTCCGGTATGAACTGACTGTCTCCGGTATCAAGGAATTTTTTAATATTAACCGTTGAGACATAACTTTCGTTGTTCTTATCTGATGCATGAATAATTTTTACTTTTGATAGTTTTGCGCTGGTGGTTGGACCACCGGTAGATGAGATTAATTCAATAAGATCGGTTCCGATAGGAACATCGTATAATCCCGGTTTTTGGACTTCGCCCCAGACTTTGACGGTCATTAACAATGCGTCGCTTGTTGTGGAGAGGATGTACCGGGAAGCGCTCGGACGGTCTGTATATCGACCCGTAGTGGTGCTCTGTCTCCGTACGGATTCCTGACCGTATACAGTCGAAATAAACATTAAAATAAAAAGAACGTAAAATATTCGTTTCACGCTTGCTCCTTGCTATTCGATTGTGAAATAACCCCAATTTGATATTGATCCGGCAATATCAAAATTACGGTTATCTACCAGCGAAATGGACTTTATACACCATTGATACGTCGTTCCTGATGCAAGTGAATTCAGGGCTGCGGATCCATCACTGTTATAGGAAATCTTCTGAGAAAAATCTGTGTAATTTGGTCTTCTTATACGAGAAATCCAAATAACTTCTCGCGACAAAAATGATTCAACCCGGATTATATATTCATAGGTAACATTTGTAAAATCGTACCACTCAAACTCCGGTGTGTAATTATTTATTGTACGTAATGGTTTTAATGGTTCTGCTTTCTCAATCAAGCAATATCGAATTGTATCAGACGGCTCGCTTTTATTTTCTGCTTGATCGTAAGCTTTAAGGTAATAAAAGTAATCAGTATTCAACTGCACCAGATCATCAATAAAAAACGTATCCGCACCGCTGATCTTAAAGGCATCGATATCAACGATTAATGCGAATTTGTTTTCAATGTCTTCACTTGTTCGATATAATTTATATCCGGAGATATCTTCTTCAAGGTTTGGGTGCCATTCCAGTAAAATTCCGTTACCGTCGTTGTAAGGACGAATGCCGGATTCAATAGTATCTATCGGTGCTGATTTTTCCACCCAGGAAGGTCGCGCCGGCGGATCGGGATCTTCGATACTTTCACCACAACGGTAAACGAAAATCATCAAGGAAACGGGTATAATAAAAATGTATAAGATTCTGTTTCTCAAAACTCGATACCGCCTCCAATTCGGTGTGTTGTTCCGAGATCGTGGTTTAAAAATGAATAATCTATGTGGACATTGTGGTTCATGACCTTAAAATTTAAACCTAATCCGGTTGTTAATCCAGATTTATTTAAACCCGCACGAATATTTAAACGGTCTTTAACAATGCACTCAAGACCGTACCTGATCTTGTCATCGTAGCGATATTCTTTTTCCATCCCTACATTCAATTGAATGTCATATCGTTCGAGGGGTTGTTCAAATCCGATCGATAAAACCGGGTTGAGACGAATCTCATCCTGTCGCTTAGTATTCCAATAGACGTTAGTACCGGTGACGTCTCGCAATGACAGTCCAAAACTCAGTTTTCCCATTTTGGAAACTTCGAACACTTCTTTGCCGCTAAAACAGATTCTTCCGCCGATATCGATCCCGATGCCATAGGCTTCGAGGTTATACAGTTTTTTATGGATCAATTTGATATTTACTCCCCAGGGAATCTCGACGGTAATACGGGAGTAACGCCATCCAAGACCAATGGATTTGGAAACATACCGGGCGTAACTGATGAACAGCGCGTTTTCCAGGTCGTTGAAGGTCTTGAACGGATAATTCTGAAGCGCCACTACCGAATCCCGCCGGGCTGCCGGATCGGTAACCTGTCTAAGTATATCGGGTCTGATTGGAATATCATCTACACCAAAGCGAACCCAACTGATTGATCCGGATGATTTTTCTGAAAATGGCAGCGCCAGTCCAATATAATTATGATTTGCCAATCCAAATTGTGAGGTATACATTAAACCGATCGAATTTCGACGGACATAGGCTAATCCAGCCGGATTGCTGGCGAAAGATGTCACACCGTAATCCAGGGCTCCGAGGGTATTTGCCATTGCCTGAGCCCGTGCACTGACGCCTGTTTCCAGGAAGGCGTCGGCGTACTCGCCTCCAAAGGAAATTGTTCCGGTTAAAATCAATATTATTACTAATCGTCTTCTAAATATCATCGTGCTTTGGCGATCTTTCCGATAGAGCTTACTGTCTTATCACGGCTTTTAGCGCTCATCTTGTAAAAATAGACGCCGTTGGCAATGAAGTTGCCATCGTCATCGAGTCCGTTCCACATAATTTCGTGGTATCCACCTTCGTTTATATCCGACCCGGTACTGAAAATAGTAGATTCTTCCAACACTTTTATCAATCGTCCCGAAGGTGTGTAAATTTTTATTTTAAATTTTTCTACCCGTCGTGTGAGTTCGTAAATAAATGTAGTCCGGTCTTTGAATGGATTCGGATAATTTCCATAATCGATCAGTTTTAGTTCATCGCTGACCGTGAAGAGAATTTCATCGCTGGTTATATTACCGGCGGCGTCGCTCAGTCTGACTTCAATTACGTGGTCACCGTAATCGAATTTAGGTCGGAATTGTGCGGATACATAATTTCCATTTATAAGTGTATCGGGAATATTCAGTTCGGAAAAATTTATATTATTTCCATCTAATTTGACATTTATACCTTTTGTATCGAAAAGAACTCCATTTTGATCTTCGCCGACTATTGAAATATTTGGTTCCCGGGATACATAGGAATTCTGGAAAAATTGCTGACCGTCGAGACTTAGTTCGAGTTTGGGAGGTTCGAAATCCTGACAAATAATTAAGGTAAATTTTCCCGGTTTGCTCGTTTTTGCCGAATAGAGAGAATTTTGATATCTAGTCTCTTCTTTAATCCAGATTTTTAAATAAGGATCCCAGCGACCAATCGATGCCGTTTCGTCGACACTGTCACCGGGTGAAATTCCAATCCATAATGGCTGAAGCAAAGTGTCCGTGAGTGTCGGAATTGAGATATTGATGGCGATAGATTGACCGTCTGATTCAGTCGGTAAAAGCGAGTAGGCAGGTTGGTTGATAATTGCGCCACAAGTGCTGCTTGAGATGTTTATTACCGAAGAATCGGCAACGCAGTTTGGCTCCAGATATAAAGAGAATCTATCCCAGGCAATTGTATCTTGATTAACACCATCCACGGAAGTTCCGATATTTGTCAGAAGCGGATAGGTGGAAATAAATAGAGAATCGGTTAAAATATTGTTCGATTCGTTTCTTTCAGGAATGAGATTCTGAGGGTCTAAAACGACTTTGAAGTGTTCCCAACCTTGTCCGAGTATTCCCGGGAGAGAGACAAATGATTTATGATTTGGGGTCATTTGAAACAACTTATTTCCAAAAAAAATATCATTACCGTCTTCTATTTTGAAAACAGAAGAATTTATATTCAATGTGTCATCACCTGAATAATTAACAGTCACAACCAGTTCCGGAAATGTTTCGCCTTTCTGCTGAATACTAACCGGACTGAAATCGGGCATGTGTTTGATCTTTATTGAAAATACTGAACTGGTAATCTGATTTTGTTCATTATCTTCTGCAATGAATCGGACACCGACTAATTTACCGGGTGTTCCTATAGAAATAGGACTTTGGATATTCCACAGCTCGTTATCCTGAGAGTCCCGAATCATTTGTAGTTGAATAAAATGTCCGCCATCCGGAAAGCTGAATATATGTTCGATTCCGCTGGCATCCAGATATTCATAGTATGTAGTCGATGTGTCGATTTCACATATCATTGTACTAAAATCACTTAATTCTGTTTTTATGGAAAATGTTATAGGATCATTTTTTCCCGGATTTGCCGGTTGAATCTGAAATCCATAGAAGTTCAGCCCCTGAATACTTAGTAATGTGACGCCGTGTCCGTCGTCTGAATGGTCCGAATTCCGGAAGTAATAATTAATAAAAGTGTTCCCCGGATTAATATCGCGTGGCAACTGGATTGTCTCTTCTATCATCGGATTGCTGAACGACTGAAATATAGGTTCGGAAAAAACTCTATATGTACTGGAATCGTACAGTTGTGTATATATGTCTCCGCTTTCAAACGGTAACGTTCCCCTAAGTGTAATTTCTTGTCCGGCATCCGGATTGTCTTCGTTTACGGTGAGAGTTGATTGCCGGTCAGGAAATGGTAAGTTAATAGTCGGATCGCCAATCAAATTGTAGGAATAAACCAGAGAAAGTTTAAGATAATCAAAGTAATCCTGATCGGTTAAATATGAGATTTTTGTGCTTTGAATGGCTTTTCCGATGCTGATACCCGGTTCAAATATTGCATCATAGAACGGTTTTGCCAGCAGGTAATCATTCTTGATCCAGCCTACGCCGGAAGCGCCCCATAAACCGATTGAGCCCCCGTTTTCAGCCAGAAGCAGGTGTTCTCCCAATCCGGTCATATTCACAAAATCACCGGTAAAACAGGTCATACTTGTCATAAACGGAAGTCTCTCAATGTTCTCCAAATATGGAATATGAGATGAATTAAATAGTGATCTATCCGACCATACAGCGCCGCCTCCATGTCCCATGAAATTCACAAGCGTCAGCCCGTTATTCAAAAGATATATCAACGTGTCCGAACCGCCCCAGAAACGTGTTTTTTCCGAAGATGGGTTGATATATATCCTGTTTATGCTGAATTCCTTGGGGACCTGGCGGTTTATTATATCCTCTGATTGATTTTTGAACGCATCTTCAAAACCAGCAATGAAAAGTAACTCGTTCCGCCATTGATCTACCGGTGAATTTTTTGAAAAACTGATGCGCTTTTCAATCAGTATTTCCAATTCCTCATCAGTTGAAACAGGCCAGCGCCCGATTGAGAATTCCGGGATGTGCGTCTCTTCATCGAGCACGACGTACCAATGGTCCGAAGAACATGCGCCGTATTTATAAGATTGAAAGAAAAACGCCGGGACTGATTCTTCTTCCTTGATTTTTGAATCACCTATGATCAGGATATATTCCGGTTTGTGAGTCCAGCTTTCATGTATATGAGCGAGGTATTTTTTTAATGCGTATGGACTAATGATACCATTGTTAAACTCATTATAAATATCCCGGATGCTTACAACCTGGGCTTCAATATTTATATCCCGATAGAATTTAACCAGTTTTGACAGGTTGTGCTTCCATCTGTGATCCGTGATAATTAGCAGGTCACTGCCTATATCATTATTGGCAATATTAAAAACCGTATCCGGCTGGATCGAAAGCGGATCCATCATACCTTCAGTAGATGCGACAAAATAGAATGTGCTGTCATCATATATATTGTCTTCCACCAGAACGGAATAATTCTTTGTCCTGGTATTATATTCGACGCTGAAATCACGCAATTTACTTTTTCCGATTTTATATATTGAAATATCCGGATCGTTAAAATTATCTATTTTAAAATGATATCGTCCATCCGGCATCGCGAAAGGTCGAGTGAAGTCGATCCTGTCATTATATGCGCGATATAATCGGTGATAATGAACTTTCAAATGGTCAAAGTGCACTTTATCGTATCTACTCGTCGGGTCGTCGCCGGCGACTGCCAGCTGGATTTTATTATCACCATTCACCAAAAACCGGTTCTGAAGCACCTGGCTTTCAGCGTTTTTAATTACGTAAGGAACTTGACCGCTCCAGCTACCGGTTGCAGCCTCATAATTATTTATATAAACAGTGACAGTATGATCGCCTTCCTGGTAGGTCAATCCGTGCATGCCGACTTCGATTTGGAATCGTTTTACGGTATTTTGGTTGGGATGAATTAATTGAAATATATTGCTCTGAGTCGTGCCGCCATTAATGCCGCCATTGAAAAACCAGTGATCACGGGTGTGGGAGGGAAGGTGAGTATCGACTTTGCCCAGCTTGTCAAAGTAATTATTTTCTTCATAATGAAGTGTATAATAATAATCAACGGGGACAATTGCCTCGCTGGATGACACCGTCGCCTTTGCAGACTCTTCGGCGTAGCGCAGTCCGATTTTTTCGCCCCAGGTCAAAAAATAAACATTTTTATCCGTGAAAGGATCAAATTCATAATTGCCGACACTGTTGCGATTTCTTTGTCCGTAAAATTCGATATAATCCGATTTATCAAATGAACCATCGGATTCGCCATTAACAAATATCGGGACTTCATGTCCATTATTGAACATCTGAAAAGTTCGTGGATCAACACGGCTAATTACTGCTCCGCTGCCTATTAATACGCTTTTACTGATTCGATAAATCCCATCTTTTTCGATGACGATCCGCATCAATTCTTTCCCGAATAGATCATGAGTGGCAGATTTAGCAAAACGGCGATCCCGTTTTACTTGTAATATATTTTCATCCAGCCCGATTGACCGGAAGAGAGGATTCTTTGTAGAATTTTGAATGGCTGTAAGGTTGTTGTTTTTAGTAATTGATACGGATACCGATAAATCCTGATAATATCTCAATTGTTTTCCATTTGCAATCAATCGATATGGATAAACAGTCAAGCGGGTTAGTGGGACATTATCGACATACCCAACAAACGAGACCGAAACAACTTCTTTCGGATATATCCCGGTCGTGATCGCCGTATAGTTTTTTATCTGATATACACTTTCCAGATCCGGTTTGGAAATATCAGTAAACCGTTCTATCTCAGCTGGTAACGGAATTATTAGCAGATTTTTCCCGCTTGTATGGAATGTGATATCTTCCGGTAGTGCATTGAACAATTTAATGAAACGAGGGAGTGAAGGGTATCCTATCCGGCTATCATTATCAAGCTGTTCGACACTTAATGAAATTTCATTATCTGATGAATAATGGAAATCAGGTGAATTTAAATGCGCTTGCCAGATCCATTGTTCATTACTGGTCCACTCAGAATTAATTGATGTTGGCTTTTTTCCGGGGTGGTTTTTACCTGGTACTGATTCATTATTAGATTGACAATACCCGTATCGGCAAAAGACGATACCAATAAGAATAAAGATGATTAATATGGAGAAAAATTGCCCGCGTTTACCTATTTTCATTACCTATAAAGAATAATTTATTTAATAATCCTCTGAGCGTATCTTCGTCTACGCTGCGATAAAACATGCCCTGATAAGCGAGCGCGATCTTTTGGGTCTCTTCGGAAACTACCACGACCACAGCGTCTGATTCTTCTGATAATCCTAAAGCAGCGCGATGACGTGTTCCTAAAAGCGGGTCGAGATCCGGATTGTCCGACAGCGGTAATATGGCTCCTGCCGCTTCAATGATATCATTTTGAATAATCACGGCTCCATCGTGTAATGGGCTACTCGGATTGAATATAGAGATCAGCAAACTTGAGGATACTTCAGCATTGATACCGGTAGCATTTTCTCTGATGGATTTTATCCGTATTTCTCTTTCAAGAACGAATAAACCACCCCATTTTCGCCGGACCAGTTCCAAAGAAGATTCTATAACAGCGTCAATAGTTTTGGATTTTGGTTCGGCAAAAAAGCGTCTTAATAAACGGCTCTGACCGATTAGAATCAGGATGCGACGCAGTTCCGGCTGAAATATAATTACAAAGGCAATTACCCAGACAGTTTGTAAATGTCCCATTATCCATGACAGGCTTTGCAAATTGAGAATTCTCGCCAGAAATGATAGCAAAAGGATAATTGCAAGACCGAAAATCATCTGAGAAGCACGGGAGCCTTTGAAAAACTGGTATAACTTTAGAAAAATCAAGTACACAATTAGGATATCCAAAACATCCCAGATCGTTATGGTTATGAATTTTATGGTAAACAGATTCATGCTATTTTTTCCCCAGGATCGAATCCACCACTTTCACAGCCCGGACGGATTCTTTTACATCATGGACACGAACAATACCGGCGCCCTTCATAATCGCAACTGCCATACTTGCAAGGCTGCCTTCCAGACGTTCATCAACAGGAAGATCGAGTAATTTATCAATAAACGATTTTCTGGATAATCCAAGCAGAATAGGCTGTCCCAACGATAAAAATTCGCTAAGATACCTCAAAATTTTGTAATTATCTTCTACTGTCTTACCAAAGCCGATTCCGGGATCGATTATGATTTTATTTCTCGTGATACCGGAGTTAATTGCCGTTTGAATTGATTCCGATAAAAATTTCATAATCTCATCGATCAGATTGGCATACTTCGGATCATTCTGCATATCTCTTGGTGTGCCCTTAATATGCATGAGAGCAACAGCGGCGTCGTACTGTTTTATGATTTTTGCCATATCAGGATCGAATATAAGCCCGCTGATGTCATTTACTAATTCAGCTCCGGATTTTAGGGCTTCTTCTGCCACAATGGATTTATACGTATCGATAGAAATCGGAATATCGGAATTTTTCCTGATTGCTTTGATGACCGGGATAACTCGGTTTAATTCAGTCTCAAGGTCAACCGGGTCGGCGCCCGGACGAGTCGATTCTCCACCAACATCGATAATATTCGCACCATCTTCGATCATTTGCAATGCCGCAGAAAGCGCTTCTTCAACTTTAAGATGCTTGCCTCCATCGCAAAAGGAATCGGGGGTCACATTCAGGATTCCCATAACACAGGTTTTTTTTCGTAAATCAAAAACAGCGGATCCGATATTAATTGTCGATTGAATATGCCCTTCGGTAAAGAATTCTCGTAATTCTTCCCGAAGGTTATCGAGACCGAAGGCTTGATATTTCAAACTGTCGATCAGTTGCAGAAAATGTTTCCTGGCGCCGGATAAGATCGCCGGCGCTTCATCGACCGAACATGTGGTTGCGCCTCTGGCTACGGAACATTCGCCACCTACTGAGAGCATCTGTTGTTTTAAAATATTGGCAGCGGGGCAGGAGATAGGATCGGTTTTGAGAATATAAAATTCCCCTTTCGGCGCCATTATTGCAATGCCGCCGGGATCTACCGGAAGAGTCTCCATTTCCTCAATATAATGAGGAATATCATTTATCTTAAGCTGTCTTAGCAGGGGTCTTATCTCCTTTTGTGTTCTTTGTAATACTCGTACGGGGGCTGACCGGTTTGCGGGTTTGTTTTGCGGACTTGGTTACTTTTTTAATAGCTAAGTTATTCTTCTTTACTTTTTCTATTTTTTCGCCTTTTAGGATGTGTTTTATATTCTCGCCATCGAGGACTTCATGCTCAAGCAACGATTCGGCAAGTAATTTTAATGAAGGGAGATTGTCTCTGAGAATTCTTGATGCCTGTTCTTCTGCTGCATCTACAATATTCCGAATTTCTTCGTCGATTATTTTAGCAGTATCTTCACTGAAATCCCGGTGCTGGGAGATTTCCCGACCTAAGAATATCTGTTCATTCTTTTTTCCGAATGTAAGTGGTCCAAGACGCTCACTCATACCCCATTCACAGACCATTTTACGTGCTAATTCAGTTGCGTGTTCGATATCGTTGCCGGCACCAGTTGTGAGTTCGTTGAAAATAAGTTTTTCTGCGGCACGTCCACCGAGTAAAATACCCAGACGTCCACTAATATATGTACGTGAATAATTATGCCGCTCATCCATTGGTAACTGGTGGGTAATACCAAGTGCTCTTCCACGAGGAATAATGGTGACTTTATGAATCGGATCGGCTTCCGGTATGTTCATTGCAACCAATACATGTCCGGATTCATGATACGCCGTGAGGTTCCGTTCCTTTTCGGAAATCTGGAGACTTTTACGCTCAACTCCCATCATTACTTTATCCTTGGCTTCCTCAAAGTCCTCCATGCCGACCGCTTTTTTATTTTTACGCGCGGCTAACAGCGCCGCTTCATTGACGAGATTTGCCAGATCCGCGCCAACGAGTCCCGGTGTTCCTCTGGCTAAAACATTAAGATTGATATCTTTGGCTAACGGAATTTTTTTGGTGTGTACTCTTAGAATACCTTCCCGTCCCATTACATCCGGTACGTCCACAACAATTTGCCGGTCAAAACGTCCCGGTCGTAATAGAGCAGAATCCAGTACATCGGGTCGGTTCGTCGCGGCAATGATTATTACATTGGTTTTTTCATCGAATCCGTCCATTTCAACAAGGAGCTGGTTCAGGGTTTGTTCTCGTTCATCGTGTCCACCGCCGAGACCTGCGCCGCGGTGACGACCGACAGCATCGATTTCATCGATAAAAACAATACAGGGCGCATTTTTCTTGCCCTGTTCAAACAGATCGCGTACCCGGGATGCGCCTACTCCCACGAACATTTCAACAAAATCGGCGCCGCTGATGCTGAAAAAGGGGACATTGGCTTCACCGGCAACGGCTTTGGCAAGAAGGGTTTTACCGGTTCCGGGTGGACCCAGCAGAAGCGCTCCCGTAGGAATTTTTCCACCAAGACGGGAAAACTTAGCTGGAGATTTGAGAAATTCGATTATCTCCTGAAGTTCATCTTTTGCTTCGATACAGCCGGCTACGTCGGCAAAAGATGTTTTTGGGCGATCGGATGTCCATAAGCGGGCTTTACTCTTTCCGAATCCAAATATTCCGCGGCTGTTTTGTCCCTGCATCCGGCGCATAAAGAAAAGCCAGATCCCGATGAAAAGCAACCAGGGTAGAAGGTTAAATAAATAATTGGTCCATTCAACGGTCTTTTCTTTAAAATTGTACTTAAGATTAAACTCATCCCATTCTTCAAGCATGGCTTTGTCAATAACGGGAGGAAGGATGAAGTAAAATTTTTCTACTTCAACAGGTCTGCCACCAATAATC
>JADHWC010000120.1 GCA_016783665.1 Fidelibacterota bacterium
CAGGGAAATTGGCAGGAAGATTGTGATTAACGAGTAGCTGGAAGATCGTTGTCAAAACAAGTTTGTTGACAGAGGAATTTCAGAGATTGGTGACAGTAAAGAATGATACTGATGAAAAGTTCAAGGTTAGCAGATTATTTATTCATTTAAATTACAACTCTTTCCAACCGCGCCTTCCGCTTCTCCCAATCCGGTAAAATACGATTAAGTAAACTGCGAAACCTGGTATCGTGTTTTGGATATACTAAATGACAAAGCTCGTGAACAATAACGTAATCGATACATTGAAGCGGTACTTTTACGAGCTCGGTATTCACGCTCGAAAACACCGGAAAACTCAACTGTTTTTAAGCCGGTGTCACGGCATTTTGAAGGGAAAAATGATGAAGTTCCTTTATTTCTAATTGAATAATGTTAAATTTGAAGGATTTTTGGGTTGTGTAAGTTGGATGGAAAGTAACTAAAACCATATATACTAATTTGTTTTTCCGATGAATCTATATTTAAGAATGCTAAAATGGGTGAAACCCTACTGGAAAGTACTGCTTGGCGGAATTCTGGCATCATTAATTTTTGTTATATTTAACAGCGCCTCTGTTTGGCTAACGGCATCTTTCATTAATGTTATATTTCCTCAGGAACATCGGCAAGTTGTTAAAAACCAGGAGTCAACTGTTAAGATCGAGGAAAAGATCGATGCTAATACAAAAATTAAAAACTTTACCAACCATCTGATAGTTCGGAAAGATCCCTTTGCCTCCCTGAAAGCTCTCTGCATCGCAATTTTTCTCATGTTTTTTTTCAAGAACGTATTTTTTTATATAAAAAATATTGCCCTGGGTTATGTGCAACTAAAGTTGATCAGAGATCTGAGGAATGCACTGTATGCCCATTTACAAGAATTGTCGTTGTCCTATTTTCAACGGAAAAAAGGGGGAGCGCTCCTCTCGATTGTATTGAACGATGTAGGAGTTATGCAGAGAGCGTTTAGCGTTAGCTTTAATAAATTGTTGGTCGAACCGATTAATATTCTGACATTTGTTATATTACTGTTTATCATTTCCTGGAAGCTCTCATTGTTAGCCGTTGTTATTTTGCCGGTTTCCTTATATACTATTGCCAAAATTGGGCAAAGCATTCGCCGTAAATCGGTCAGAACGTCAAAACAAATAGCCGGTATTATGGCGATTTTAAATGAGACAATTAACGGTATCCGGGTCGTCAAAGCTTTTGCCATGGAGCAATTTGAGAAAAGACGATTTTTCTCTGAAACTCAGAAATATTTTAAAATGACATTTAAGAGGCGGCGACTGCGCGCAATCTCATCTCCAATTAATGAAACCTTTGGGGTTTTTGTTGGTGTAATCCTGTTATGGATAGGCGGAAATCATGTTTTAAAAGGAACCGGGATTGAAGCCGAAGATTTCATACGGTTTATTATACTGCTTTTCGCGATTTTAAATCCCATAAAAACACTCAATACCGTTAATGTCGATATTCAGGAAGGACTGGCGTCTGCAGGCAGAGTGTTTTCCATTCTTGATGAGAAATCTGATATTGTTGAAAAACCGAATGCGATTCAGATAAACAGCTTTGAATCGGAAATTCATTATGAGAACGTTACTCATCAATATGATACAGTAAATGATGAGGTGTTAAAAGACATCAATTTTACGATTAAAAAAGGTGATATTATCGCCATTGTCGGGCACAGTGGCGCAGGGAAATCAACCTTGGTTGATCTATTGCCCCGGTTTTATGACGTGAAAAAAGGGCGAATAACTATCGACGGAACTGATATACGGGATGTTACTTTATCTTCGCTTCGTTCACTAATGGGCATTGTAACTCAGGAAACGATTTTATTTAACGATACAATTTTTAATAATATTGCCTATGGTATGACCGATGCAGATCCGAGAGCCGTAAAGGCTGCCGCACGTGCCGCAAATGCCGATGAATTTATCGAGGAATTTTCTGATAAGTACGATACAATTATCGGAGACAAAGGCTCCCGTCTATCGGGAGGACAGGCGCAACGTATCGCCATTGCCAGAGCCTTATTGAAAAATCCGCCGATATTAATTTTGGATGAAGCAACATCTTCTCTTGATACCGCATCCGAAAAAAAAGTACAATCAGCCATTGATCGTTTGATGAAAGATCGGACCGTCCTGGTTATTGCCCATAGACTGGCGACAATCCAAAACACCAATATAATTGTTGTTTTAGATAAAGGAAAAATCGTTGAACAAGGGAGTCATCAGGAATTGATAAAAAAAGAAGGACGCTATAAATATTTTTACAATATGCAGTTTAATATAAATTCTCTCTCAATAGAAAATTCATAATATATCTGGATTTGGATAGTTCTAATGATCGATAAGATTCGAATCGTTTTTGATGCCTATCACTTATATCATCTCCCTCAATTTGATCCGGTGATCAATCTTATAAAAGATGATGATCGGTTTGATCTGTTTTTAACGTCATCACCGGAAATTGAACCCCGGGAATATGATTTGACAAAGCGTATTCTGAGTAAATATAATTGTGCGGTCGTTCTGGCGGATAATGAGCACGAACGGGTAAAAAAAATTCGGGGATTATTTCCACAAGTATTAATATGCGGATGGTCTCGCTATCCAATTCATGAGATTGTTCCTGATAATACTCTCGTTGGCATGATTTACCACGGTATTGGTGTAAAACCATCTTATTGGCGTGATAATAGTAGCCGTCTGAATATCAGGTTCGTTGAAGGACCTTTTCGTATGCGGCAATTGAGGGAAGAAGGTATTCAGACGGATCTTGAATTGACCGGGTTCCCTAAAATTGATCCGCTTTTTAACGGAGAAATAGGATCTCAGAAAGAAGTGTTACGGTCTTTAGGACTTGATCCTAATAAAAAGACGATTTTATATGCTCCGACATTTTATCCCAGTAGTTTTGAAAATTTTGGAATGAACCTGCCGGTATTGACAAAAGGTTATAACCTGATTATTAAATTGCACCAGTGGTCCTTTTTTATGAAGAAATTTGGCGGTGTAAATCTGCGCCGTCACATTAAATTGGTCAGTAAAATCCAGCGAAAATATCCTGATACAGTAGTTATAAAACCCGAAAACTATAATATAGTAGATTTGTATCGGGCTGCGGACGTTCTTGTAACAGAAGCATCTTCGACGATATATGAAATGATGGCTGAAAGAAAGCATGTAATTATTTGTGATTTTTATAAGAAAAAAATTGGACATCTAATTTCACCAGGTCGTATTTTTCAGCGCCGTTTAGATCCGGATATGCATATAAACATGACGGACTTTTGTTATCATATTAAAGCGCCGAAGGAATTACCATCGATACTGGATTGTTGTTTTAATAAACCCGACCCCTTTGTGGAATTGCGTGAAAAATATATTAGTGAGATGCTTTATAAATTAGATGGAAAGTCGGCGGAACGGATTCGGGACGCCATTTTAAAACTGATGAATGAAAGAAAAAATTAACGGCTTTTATTTTCCGGATGGAAAAGCCACTGAGGGGGTGATAGAATTTATCCGAAACATCAAAGACTATAATCACCATATCTTTTATGTAAAAAGTTCAGGCTTTATAAAATACTTTAGTCCATATATAGAGAAAAAATGGGATGATTAATGGAAGAGAAAGGGATATAGAACAGATGGCTGGAAAAATCCAACTGAAAGGTAAATATCTCCGTAAAGCGTTAAAAATTCTTAAATATGTGACCAGTCAATTGGAGCAGAATGATATCCCATACTAGCTGGAAGCGGGCACTCTATTGGGAATTATCAGGGAAAATAGACTGTTACCATGGGATAATGATATTGATATTTCCATTCGTGAAAAAGATTTATCTAAATTATTAGCCATTCTTCCGAAATTCCGCTGGCGAGGGTATATTATTCGAGTCCGGAAGTATTTAAAAGATGATTTTCCTCTTGAGAAGGGAAGGGTCAGAATGGTTAAAATTCATAACCGGAAACGAATTTTTGAAAAAGGCGACCTTGCACTGGATATCTTTGTGAAAACTCAATACGAAGATCAGTATTTATGGGGCATCGGAGAGAAGCGCTATACAAAGAAGTCGGTTCCTGTCAGATTTGATGATGAGTTATCTACTATTCGATTTGAGGGTAAAGAATATTCGATCCCAAAACTAACGGAAGAATATTTAACCTATAGGTATGGAGACTGGCGTACCCCTGTAGAAAAATGGGATTTTAGCAAGGACGATCTATCAATCGTGTGATTAATAGTAAAATTTAATATTGAGGAAATGACTTATGAAAGCAGTTATTTTGGCGGCAGGTTCGGCAAGGCGGTTATCACCGTTGGCCGACAATACACATAAATGCCTGTTAGAGGTCGGCGAAAAAGGGATTTTGGAACACCAACTGGATGCACTTGACCGATATGGTGTTGCCGAAGCCCTGATTGTTGTAGGATTTTTGAAAGAACAAATTCAGGGCAGGTTTGGTAATCAATATAGAAATATGTCTTTGACGTATATTGAAAACCCGGATTACGCAACGACTAATACAGTGTATTCTCTTTATCTTGCACGGGAATTTTTCTCGGGCGAGGATTTTTTATATTTGAATGCCGATGTAGTGTTTCATCATGAATTGATAAGACGAATTCTGCTCTCTGAGAATGCTTCTGTATTAGGTGTGGAAGTAAAACCCTGTGGTGAAGAAGAGGTCAAGGTCATTGTAAATAATAGTCATAAAATCCAGCGAATTGGCAAGAAAATCGACATTGAGAGAAGTCTTGGTGAATTTATTGGGATAGCAAAATTTGCCGCGGAGATGACAAATGATTTTATTGAGGCTTTGAAAACAGTCATCGATCGAGGGGAAAAGATGGCGTTTTTTGAAAAAGCAGTTGATTTGATTCTCTGTAGACACGATCTTTACTATGAAGATATCACTGATATTCCGGTGATTGAAATTGATTTTCCGGAGGATCTTGAAAAAGCCCGTAAACATATATTGCCCCGAATAAAAGCCCGGGATGAAGACTAAGGTAATCACCGAGTTCTTTTGAAAAAAATAAGCGCACTGTTTAACGTCCATCATCTTTATTATCTGCCCCAGTTTCTTCCGGTAGCCCGTGAAATGGAGGAGCGGGGAAACTTTGATATTTATTTTTCGGCATATACCGACAAAAAATGTGCTGATTACCAATTGATAAAGGATGCCGTAAAGAATTATTCAGGGAAATTCAT
>JADHWC010000121.1 GCA_016783665.1 Fidelibacterota bacterium
TGCATGGATAAACCGGCGATGGTCCTTAAAATTCAGATCACGAACCGATCCGATCAAACTGAGGAATTTGAGTTTGATTCACGCTTATGGACATCCCTCCGAACCTGCCATACGTTTCGTTGGATTGATCAAGCCTGGAATGATATTGAAAATAATACAATATATACCCATTTCGATGATCCCGACGCTGCTTTTGCTGATGTTTTCGTTGCCAATGCCGGTGATCTACCAACTTACAGTAACAGTCGAATCGATTATCTGAATTCACCACAGGCGGAAAATGAGAGTAAAGAGGTTTTACTAAATAAACCGGAAAAACCGGTTTCCCAGTTTATTTATAAGAAGCGGTTAAAACCGGGTGAATCTATAAATGTTGTACAAATTATCGGTTCATCCAAACGGAATGAAAGTCAATCATTAGTGACATATCTAGCCGAAAATTACCAGGATGAAGTGGATCGCTATGAACAGATAGTCAATGAAAAAGCTTATCGCAGCAGTATTATGGAAACCGGCTGCCCTAAGACAGACCATTCCGTGGCATACGCCAAAGCGATTATGGAAGCAAACGCTCACTATCTTGACGGTGAAATCGTTCCCATGCCCTGTCCGGCGGAGTATAATTTTTACTTTACCCATGATGTCCTTGTCACCGATCTGGCGGCGGTGAATTATGACCTGGACCGTGTTAAGCGGGATTTGGATTATATAACTCACCACGCTAATGAAGAGAATATCATACCCCATGCCTATTACTGGAAAGACGGGAAATATGTGACGGAATATGCCAGCTCGGACAACTGGAATAATTTCTGGTTTATCATAGTGTCTGCGGCTTATTTGCGCCATAGTAACAATGTTCAGTTTCTGAGCCGTCTATATCCCTATTTAAAAATTAGTATGGAAAACGCCTTAAAAACCCTTGAAGACGATAATCTTATGTGGTCTTACCGCCCCGACTGGTGGGATATCGGTCATAATTACGGACCGCGTAGTTATATGACAATTCTAGCGATTAAAACCCTGCGGGATTACATTTTTCTTTCAACAGTGCTGGAAAAGAATCTTGACCGGGTCCAGAAATATGCGTCTCTGGCGGAAGATATGCAATCTGCTCTGATTGAGAAATTGTGGAATGACGATATCAACTATCTTGTGAATTATCACAATGACGGTTCGCTGGATGAGCATTACTATATTGGTTCTCTGCTAGCGGCACATTATGGCCTGCTTGATGGGGAAAAGCAAAACAAGCTGGTGCAAACCGCAACATCAAAGATGGTTGATAAAAAAGTCGGCATTTACAATGCCTTTCCCATGGATTTTGAGCAATGGGGCGATTTCATGAAGTTTGTCGGCAACGAAGCCGGCGCTAAATATTATTATTTCAATGGCGGTATCTGGCCGCAGGGCAACGCCTGGTACGCAATGGCTCTGATTGCCAACGGAGAACGAAAAACCACTGCTAGATTTATTAATAGCACGATGTCTCTTCATGGAATTATGGAAGGACCGAACGGTCAACCGGCGTATTATGAAGTCCGCAATGCCAACCGGGATAATCCGGAGGAATACGGAACCGTCGATAAACCGCAATTTCTGTGGGCAGGCGCTTGGTATATCAATTGCCTGTATCAACTCTATGGTGTCGTGGAAAACGACTGGAATATAGCCCTTGATCCGTTTCTGGAAGAAGACCAAAAGGAATGTGAATTTACGTTGTATGTCGATGGTAAACCGTTACTGGTCAGTATTGAAGGTCAGGGAAATGTTATAAAAGAAATTTGTTATGATGACAAAATTGTTGCGTCTGCAGTTTTCCCGGAAAGTATACCTGAACTTAAAGAAGTTGATATTCAACTGGGGAACCCAAAACACCCGTATTTGTACAGCACTGATGCAATTTTGAAATCCTGTCGGTTTAATAAAGGACGATTAACCCTGTCACTCAAGGCTTTTCCCGGGCATTCCAATAAGACAAATATTATATCACCATATATTCCGAAACGAATAACTTTGGATGGTGTTGGATATCAAAATTGGATAGTAATAGAACACGATGATTATAAGGAAATTCAGTTGAATTTTATTCACCGTAATGCGGATTGTGATCTGGTACTTGAATTTTAAAATGGATTGGCAAAACTTCTTGTAAATGAATATTAAAAACCATAAAAGAATCTTGAGAAAAATTCACATCTCTGTCATCGGGTTATTTTGCCTGTTGTGTGTGTTTCAATTATGTGAAAAAAAACAAAACGGTGGTCGGCAAAAAAATTCGGAAATCCAAATAACATACTGGTGTGCTTCGAATACTCAAGAAATCAAACTGGCAAGATTACTTGTATCCGAGTGGAATAACACGCACAAAGATATCCGGGTGAAGATGCAACCTATACCGGCAAGTAAATCCTCGGAAGAAGTTCTTTTGGCGGCTATTGCCGGGAAAACAACGCCTGATATATGTTCTAATATGTGGTCGGGTGCCATGGATGATTTTACTTCCTCCGGCGGATTGATTAATTTTGACCGTTTCCCCGATTTTTTTGATTATATAAGGAAAAGAGTACCCGGTGATTTACTGGAATCTTTTCGGGCTTCCGACGGTCATTATTATCAATTGCCCTGGAAAACAAATCCGACGATGATTATGTACAACGTAAAAATGTTCCGGGAAGCCGGAATTACTACAGAGCCGCGTACATATTCGGAGTTTCTCGAAGCGGCAAAAAAATTGACCCGCGACCTTGATGGTGACGGGCATTTAGATCAGTGGATGTGCTACAGGGACATAAATCCTATCTGGTGGCAACGCCTTTTTGATTATTATCCTTTATATATTGCCGCTTCAGGGGGGAAAACATTGTTTGACGGTTCGGAGATTATTTTTAATAATGAAGCTTCTGTAAATGTTTTCCGGTTTTTTCAGAAACTTTATAAAAACGGCTACTTTCCAATAACTGCATTACAGGGAGATAATTTTATTTTAGGTAAATTAGCTACTAATATTACAGGCCCATGGAATATTGCCCATGTAGAGAAATTCAAGGCCGAAGATTTTGAATATGATATCATGCCTCTTCCTGTTCCTGATGATTTTGAAGGTACTGTATATACTCGAGGCGATCATAAAAATATCTCTATTTTTAGTACAACAAAGCATCCTGAGGCTGCCTGGGAATTTACAAAATATCTGATAAGTCCTGAGAATGATTTAAAATTGCTTGAGATTTGTACTCAGATACCTTTGCGGAAAAATTTAACGGAAGATCCGCTATATGAGTCGTATTTTCAAGAAAACCCCAAAATGAGAATATTTGCGGAGCAGGCGCCTTATACTAGGGGAGTTGATGGTGTATCCGATTTGAAGGAAATATTTGATGGCATTTCACAGGAATATGAAATGTGTGCAATATATGGAGTGAAAACCCCGGAAGACGCTGTGAGAGATGCCGCTAAAAGAGCAAAAGTAATAATGGAATGGAATCGATCAAGATAATGAAAGTATTGAAAAAAATAAAAAGAGGTGATAAAGCGGGCTATATGATGAGCCTGCCATATATTATTTCATTTCTGATGTTTGTTGCATTTCCACTGTGTTTTTCCTTTATTTTAGTATTTCATAAATGGAATATTGTGACGCCAATGGAATTTGTAGGCTTAAGGAATTTTGCCCGCTTGTTTCAGGATGTTCAATTTTTTAAAGCAATTTATAATACCCTGGTTTTCTTAATAATTCATATCCCTCTCCAAATCACTGTCGCTTTATTATTAGCAGTATTTCTTAACCAGAAAATTAAATGCCGGGGTCTGTTTCGTGCGCTCTATTTTCTACCCGTTGTTGTTTCCGGTGTGGTTATCACAATTTTATGGCAACAATTATATGCTTATGAAACCGGTGTGTTGAATACTATTCTTATAAAGTTGGGGTTGGATAAAATTCCCTGGATAACCTCTCCGGACTGGGCAATGCCATCCATAGCGATTATGGCAACCTGGAAAAATGTCGGTTTATATATTATTCTGTTTTTAGTGGGGCTGCAGGGAATTCCGCAATACATGTATGAGGCTGCTGATATTGACGGAGCAAAACCGCATCAAAAGTTTTTTTACATTACTATACCTGCTTTGAATAGTACCATGGTTCTGGTTATTATTCTATCTACAATTGGTGGTTTTTCGCTGTTTATCGAGCCTTTTGTGATGACCGGGGGCGGGCCGATGAACAGCACATTATCGGCAGTGCTTTATATCTATAACCAGGCTTTTTATTTTGGACATATGGGGTATGCGGCTACACTTGGATTCTTTTTTGCTTTTATTATGTTGACTGTAGTGCTGGTGCAGAAGAAGTTTGTCGAGAGAAAATGAGAACCGCAGATTACGCAGAGTAGCACAGAAGTTTTTATAGTAAAGATAAGGTAAAATAAAAGTAATCGTCGAAAATCAGAGCAATCAGCGGTAAAAAGGGGAATGAATGACAAAATCGTTAATATATGGGATTCTGATTATCGGCGGGGTAATGTTTGCTTATCCCTTTTTATGGATGTTATCCGCCTCTCTAAGACCAGATATTGAAATAAGTGAGATTGGACTTATTTCGTCAAATTTTTCACTGGATAACTTTAAAACAGTTTTTGAAAAAATTCCTTTAGGGCGAGCGCTGCTAAATAGTATGTTTGTTGCGACTTGTGTTACACTTTCTGTTATTTTCTTCGGTTCAATTGTTGGCTATGCGCTTTCCAGATTAAACTTTTTTGGTCGTGATTTTATTCTGGGTGTTATCCTTTTTACGATGGTTATACCTTTTCAAATCACCTTAATACCAATGTATATTTTAATGGTGAAATTCGGCTGGGTTGATTCATATCTGGCTCTTATAGTACCGGGGATGATAAATGCCTTTGGAATTCTACTGTTCCGTCAATTTTTTATGGATATTCCCCAGGATTTGGTTGATGCGGCTCGGATTGACGGTTGCAATGATTTTACAATACTTTTTAAGATTATATGGCCGATATCAAAGCCTGTAATTATTACAGTTGGAATAATTTCTTTTATGGGCGCCTGGAATAATGTGCTGTGGCCATTAGTTGTTATCCGGGATGAGGCATTAATGACTTTGCCCCAGTTGGTCACTCTTTTTAAAGTCGGTGGACAAGCAGAGAGTCAGCTAGGAGCTCAGCTTGCTGCGGCATCATTTCTCGCAATACCGATTATTGTTATTTATTCCTTTTT
>JADHWC010000043.1 GCA_016783665.1 Fidelibacterota bacterium
GCAAACCAGGAAAAACCGGTCATTGGAATATTAACTTTACCGGGTCCAACTTTCTCTAAATTATATACAGCATAATCTTCGGCATCGTCAACACCATTCCGGTTAATATCCTGTCCGGCGACTCCATCAACTAGCGGACCTTGAAAAAAGTCGTAACCAATTGCGGCTGGAGCTAAACCAAACGCCGAATATTTGGAGTCTTTGTCCATTCCATTATATGCAAAACCCATACTTAATGTTGTATCGCATCCGGCTAGATCGTCGCCGGCTTCACCTAAATCCGGATCGCACCATTGCGCAACATAAGTTTCTGTAACATCTGATCCGGATTTGTTAATCATCTTATATTTCTTGAAAATAACCTGTCCTAAGCGAGAATCGGGCTGTGCATAAGCCCAGGCAGTAACCTGAAGCTCAATACCAATAGGCTCGGAACCGTAGAGACCAAGACAATTCGTTCTGTTGAGGTCGTTACAAACGAACCAAACGACCTGATCGGCATTGGCGATACCCGGTGTACCATCTGCATAGGTCGGAGCGCCAAGGTCAGCCGGCCATTCGTTCCAGTCGGTTTCATACTGAGCAATAATCTCATCGGTCATCGCTGTAGTAACGGATGAAGCACTTACCATGTTGGCTTCCGCCGCTTCCAGAAGAACCTTAGCATGAGTCAATGTCTGATAATCCGGGCGAATCCGATAAATTCTGGCCCGCGGATCATCTGTACTTACAGCAACACCCTCAGATATAATCCATCCCTGCGTTGTCCCAACATTATAAGTTTGACCACCAACGCGAATTTCAGTACCAACTTTACCACCCCAGATAAATCCGTCCTGGAAAATGGCTCCCGCGGTACCGCGGGGATAGATACCTCCGGAATTACTGTTGGGGTCAATCCCGGACATTCCATTATAATTCATCCAATAACTCCAATTGGAGATATTAGAAAGCGTACGTGTTACTTGACTGCTTGCTGCTTTAGCGAGAAATGGGCCCTGTGAAGCAGAACCTTTCTCCGATTTTGCCATCAGGCTCATCGCAAATAGCAACACAACGATAAGTGAAACACACAATACTATTTTTGTGATTTTCATATTATTTCCTCCATAAGTAGTACCAATTCTAAAAAAATTACCTTATACATCAGAAATCGAGTTTTAGACCAAAGAAGATCTGACGAGGATTTCCATACAGTTCACGCCCTATGCTGTCCCAATAAGCCTGACCATTTGCCAGATTTATAGCGCTATACAAATCGATGTACTCTTGCCCGCCTTCGGCTTTAATAGTTGTAGCTGAATAATTTGGCTGACTCAGGAATCCATCATCTTCTGCGCTTCCGGTTTTTTCAAAAACATTTATGACGTTTCTACGGTTGAATAGGTTATTCACTAACACATAAGCAGTAATTCTAAAATTCATAATCTGAAATGCTTTATCAAGGCGTAAATCGGTATTAAATGTCCATGGGGTTGTGGATGAACCGATTGGCTCTGCCGCCAAACGATCTCTCGTATCAAGCATATAATCGATTCCGGCGGTATACGGATCTGTCTGTCCACCGATATTTACATTAACATGCGTATATGGATGGCCACTCGAGAATTTAAATAACAAATTCATACCCAATTGGGAAAGAATCGGACCACCATCGTTTTTACCAAAGCGGTAATCAAGATTAATCGAACCAGTGTGAGCTGCAGAATAATCCAGAGGATTAATCGTAGTCGGCATCTGGGCGTTGAAATACAACGCTCCCTGAGCAGAATGGCTATTGGATTGTGTCCCTTCAGCATGAGTAAAGGTATAGTTCATCTGTGTAGCAAGTCGATTCGTTCTACGCAGCGTTAAACGAAATTCCATACCTTTTGTGGTTGCAAAATCACCATTAACAAAACGCTGATAATTACCTGGAATTGCAGCTGTCGGCTCAATCCTCTGATTGATGATTTGCACTAAACCCATGATGTTTTTATAGAATGCAGTGATATCAAATGCCGCATTCTCAGCAACCTGTTGCCTGAATCCAACTTCATAAGAGGTTGTTTTCAAAGGATCAAGTCCAAACCCGACCGGATCAATAAAGTAGTAACCCTGACGGACAATCTGCCGCGCTAAAGTATAATTGCTAAAATATACATTATTCAAACTCGGCATCTGTACAAACTTACCATACTGCATATAAAAAGCTGTTCTGTCAGTAACAGGAAATGACAATCCTAACCGGGGACTTATGATTACTTCCGGATCCTTATCTTTCCAGGCGCTTTCGGCAAGCATACTGGATTCACTGTCAACTTCCGGATCTGCCGGGTTTTTCAGTTCTCTATCATCGGAGTTAAAATAATCAATACGCACACCGGCATTAATGATCAGGTCTTGATACTCGATTTTATCCATGAAATATACAGAAGCCTGAACCGGTTTCTTGGGTGCGTCAACATAACCAAGACTCTTTCCATCAGCATCTGCATACCTGGTAATATCATCTGTTTCTTCTCCGTAGATATCATAACCATAGGCGTCAATACCACCATTTAACATCCAGATGTCAGCGGGTACTGCAGCCATACTTCCATAAGTTGGATAACCAAATGTACCATCTACAGCAGTATAATCCATCACTGAAGGAGCTATATCAAAATAACGAATAGTATAACCCCTGAAGTCCATACCTGTCTGTAATTGATGATATTTTCCAAACTGAGTTATAAAATCGGCGGCAAGCCCGATATATTTGTGGTTCTCATGAAGATACAAATTAAGCGGATTACCATTTCTCTCAACAGGGAACCCATCTATTCTATAATCATATTGATCGCGCCATGAATTTCTATAAACGACGTCTCCATTAGTGTAGTCTGCCACAGCAGTGCTATCATAGTACTTCTGCCAGTCATTCCCAAACCAACTATCACCAAGTTCTCTCTCATATTGATAATAACTCGCCCTTAAGTCCAAATAGGTTTTAGACGAAAATACTTTTGTAGCTTTAGCGGTCAACAACATTGTAGATGTTTCATAATACTGAGTTCTGTCATTAAGAGTGTTTAACATCGGTGGTTTAAATCTGTCATATTTACGACCGGTAAACAAGCCACTGATATTCAGGCGAATCGGAAGGTCCAATGTAATAGTACCATTGATTTTGTAGAATTTATCAGCCTGTTTTTGCGTAAAACCGTCCGGATATGCCAATGTAACGGTATCATGTACTGAATTTTCCGGATTAGCATCTATCATATCTTTGAATTCATATCCTTCGCTAAAACGAATGGCACCATCATCCTGGTTATTATATTCTCCCGCAAGAAAAAATCGGGCTTTTTTAGAGAGCAACGGACCACTGATTGTTGCTACCGCCAGTTGATGACCATAGCTATAGGTATCGAGGGACTTTTTCCCTTCAGTCGGATCACCAAATCCATCTACACGATAATCAAAAGAACCTGATAAAGACGAACCTCCGGTTTTCAACTCTGTCTTTACCACACCTGCATTAGCGCCTCCCATATCAGCATTATAACCACCGGCTAATACCTGGATCTCTTCAACAGCTTCGTGAATAGGAGATAATGCATTCCGGTTGGTTACAGGATTCATTGTTGAGACGCCATTCACAAAATAACCTACTTCGCCGTCTCTGGCTCCGCGAATGTGAACAATTCCATCCTGAACAATAACACCAGCCATCGTCGAAATGACATCTTGTATTCCACGAACCGGGATATTTTCCAAATCCTCAGCTGTTATAAGTGAAATACTTGAAGTAGCGCTCTTTTCAAACAGCTTTCGCTGAGCTGTTACGGTGACTATTTCACCTTCTAAAACCGTTTGTTCTAAATCAAAGTTCAAAGTAGTAGTTAAATCCATTGACACCCTAACTTCATTAACTACTGTCTCTTTGTACCCAATGTAACTAGCATGGACAGAATATGAACCGACAGGAATATTCAAAATTGCATAATATCCCTCGGCATCTGTCGCTGCGCCCATTGAGGTACCTTCAATCAGAACATTTACGCCCGCTAGGGGTTCTCCAGATTCCTTATCTACCACTGTTCCGGAGATTTTACCAACTGTTCCTGCAAAAAGAGCGAAAGGCAACACAAACACTAATAAACAAATCGCTATGCGTCGCATCATACTGACCCTCCTTTGATTTACATTACTAATAATATTTTTTACAAACCCACACTACAAATAGAATCTACAGAATTTGCGATTCCTTTGTCAAGCTTTTTTTATGACGGAGCGCTTAATATTTTTAAGCGTTTTTTCAGCACTTCGTCCACAATACCATATTCTTTCGCTTCCGACGACGACATAAAATAATTGCGATCAGTATCCTGACTGATTTTTTTAATCGGCTGATCTGTCAATTCCGACAATATTTCATTTATCTTTTCTTTGATCTTAATAATTTCTTTTGCGTGAATCTCGATATCGCTTGCCTGTCCTTCTACACCTCCAAGCGGTTGGTGAATCATAATCCTTGAATTCGTTAATGCAAATCGTTTACTTTTCGTCCCAGCCGCCAACAGAACCGCCGCCATACTGGACGCCTGTCCGATACAGATCGTGGCAACGTCTGGACTGACATACTGCATTGTATCATATATAGCCAATCCGGCTGTCACCGTCCCGCCCGGACTATTGATATAAATAGATATATCCTTTTCCGCATCTTCGGCTTGCAGAAACAACATTTGGGCAATAACAAGGCTGGCAACATGATCATCAATGGCATGTCCGATAAATATAATCCGTTCTTTCAGCAGCCGGGAATAAATATCATAGGCGCGATCCCCGCGCCCTGTCTGCTCAACAACCATAGGAATATACATCTGATTTTCAATAGATTTTTTACTCATTATAAATTCCTCTTGCGAAAACCGCTTGTGTGCAGTGTTTCTTTTTTAATTTTTACAAATTGTTTTAGAAAATCAAATGTTTTTTGTTCGTGGAGATCATTTTCCAGATGCGACCGGTTCTCTGCCTTTCGATAATGCCGAACTACTACATCCCTGTTTTGTTCGGGATATTGAGCAACAACTTCCTGGATTTTTGTATCGATATCTTTTTCACCGACTTCAATTTTTTCATCCCTGTTGATCGCTTCCTGAATCAGATACCAGCGTATTTCCCGGTCGGCAATCGGACGGTACTGTTCGCGCACTTTCTGTTCATCAATTTCTTTATTACCGTTTTTCGACAGAATATCTTCTACAATATTATCGAGAAACCGTTTAACTCTTGAAGCCGGGACATCAAATTTTACATTATTAATAAAATATTCCGTGATGGACTTTAAAAATTCTTTTTCAGAACGGTTATCCCATTCACTCTGGAGAGATTTTTCCACATCTTCTTTCAGGGCTTTGTAACTATCTGCTTTATTAAAATTACTTTTAACAAAATCATCGGTCAATTCAGGCAATTCATGAGATTCCACCCGCTTAACATTCACAATGTAGTTAATATTTTCACCTTTATTGGGTCTTAGCTGGACGCGGATATCGTCACCAGCTTTGGCTCCAATCAGTCCTTCGCTTCCCGGTTCGCCGAAAATTCCCTCACCGATCTTAAACATTCGGTCTTGAACTTTCTTGCCTATTAGAGGAATGCCGCTCTGATCAGCTTCCTGAAGATCACAAATGATAAAATGCCCTTTTTGAGCACCATCTTTTACCTCCTTTACTTCGGCATGATGCTCGCGGATATCTTCAAGATACAGATCCACATCTTCCTTATCTAATACATACGTTGTTTTAGGTACTTTAAACCCCTTCTTATAATCCGGCAGTGTAATCTCGGGATCAACTTCTATTGAAATTTCATAGAAAAAACGCTCGCTTTCATTATAATCCGCTTCGTCAACTTTCAGGTCAATGAAATTGCCGAATCCTTCATCTTTTAAAATATCCTTATAAGTGGACTCGATGACGGTATTGGTAAATTCATACTTCAACTCAGGTCCCAGTATCCGCCTGGCAACTGCTGTTGGAACTTTTCCCGGACGAAAGCCATCGACTTTTAACCCTTTACGAAGTTTTTGAAGAGTGCTGTTATAATGCTCTTCCACCTCATTCCATTCGAGATCGACCCTTACTTTTCGCTCTATGCTGCTGATATCACTAACCGAAACTTTCATTTATTTCCCTTATTTACTATCCTTATATAAACGTGTCGCGGGCGAGATTCCTTCAAAGAGGTCACTCCGGAAGCACTCGCATCCCAACTGGTCGGGATCGGATCCTAAGTCCAGCGCGCCCGCCTGCCAAAGCCTTGTGCCAGAGGAGGGATTCGAACCCACAATCCGCCTAGACGGAACTAGGTCCTAAGCCTAGCGTGTATGCCAATTTCACCACTCTGGCAAATAGCGCTGGCGGGCAGGTCTGCCAGTTCCGCCACCGCGGCTCAAAAAGCACCTTAATTTAAATATTCCAAACGATTTTCAAAGGATTGGAAGTTTATACATTTAAATGCACAAAACAATCTAAAATTATGAGTAAAATCAGTTCGATCGGGTTACTTCAGTAAAATCATTTTTGCGGTTCGGGAAAAATGCCCCGCCCGGATCAAATACAGATAAATTCCGGATTCAACCTGGTCGTGCTGCTGATTGCGACCACTCCACTGGCAGGTATAGAATCCCGGCGTCTGCAACCCATTCATAAGCACCGCAATCTCCTGTCCTAATATATTATAAACGATAATCTTAACCGGGACTGTCCTGGGAATGGCGTAGTTAATGGTCGTAATGGAATTGAAAGGATTAGGATAATTCTGAGACAAAGAAAAATCTTCCGGAACTGTTCGATCGAGTAAATCAATTCCCGTAGAAATCTGAATTCCAAAATCAAAAATCGATTGGGAACGCCGGCTGGATTTTCCATCATCGGCAAGCACATACCAGTTGACTCCAACAGAATCGAAAGATTGTACTCCGATAGATTCCAGATGTTCAACCAGTTCAAATATTGCCAATGTGAAAGACGTGTCACTGCCCTCAGAATCTGAAGTAAAACATCCCGGAATGAGACCATATCCGGACGCTCCGATATATACCTTATATATTACAGGTAATCCATCCGGTGATCTGGATTTTTCCCACAGGAAATCAAGTGTATCTCCCATATTTCCGGAATAATTCAACATTATTCCGTCTTCCGGTGATAATAGATCAAATAGCGTCAGAAGAGTGTTATCCAGAAGAATTGTTGATCCTATTCCCTCGACGGATATCGCCTGGGCATTGGAATCGGAAACGATCACATTCTCAAAATACACTGGATACGTGCCGGATTGAGCATTTGAATCAGCCTGTACTGTCAATACAAGCTTATTCACCGAATTTTCGGGAATGAGTCCGCCCGATGAATTTGAGCATAAAATTCTAACGGCACCGTTGCTTATCTCGGAGGAATCAACATCCCATGTTGATCCAAAAGGATTACTGACGGCAGTCACCTGAAAAATGTCCGCCGAATCCACCAGATCAAATTGAAAGCCGGCAACGTCAGTACTGTTTGACATTAGAATTGAAATGTTTTTATCTACGTCACGGTTACTGAGAGTGTCCGGCAGACAGGTGAAAATGACATCTTTATCAGTTATGGAGACATATCCGGGATCGACACTTGAAGGTACAATATTGCCAAGATTGTCAGATAAAACCTGATGTGAAAAATCGATTCTAAAAATCCCGTGAGATATATCATTCTGAATTACTATTTTTAGGGTGACTATTGCTCCGTCCCCGGCTCCAATACCGACGCCATCCAAATCAAAACCGATGATTTTATAGGTGCCGTCATACAGCCGGTTCGAATACACACTCCAGCCATGCAAAGACTCAATACGTTCACCCGATTCAATAGAAATAATATCGATCCCTGACGATGCCGGTAATAGATTGAACTGAAAACCCGCAACACTATCGGTATTGGACAGAATAACCGGAACCGTTAACGTATCTCCGGGAAGCGCAGTAGCATTTGCCATATAGAACCTTGCATAGTCACTATTCCAATCACTACTCAATGCTCCGTACACCGGAGTCATCATAATTAACACTGTGTATAACCCGATAAGGCTGATTTTATGCATTAGCGCCATGACATTTCTTGTATTTTTTCCCGCTTCCGCAAGGGCAGGGATCATTACGCCCGACTTTTGGTCTGGCATGAACCGGTCTCTGCTTACGGGGACGATTATCACCGGACGACAAAGGTCTTTCGGACGCCTCATCCCGGGCGCCGGGCGCTAATCCCATTCCCATCGCATCCTGATGCACCATTCGGAAAGGCTGGGGGCGCCGAACCTGTTGTTGCTCGACCTGTGGTCCGCCAAATTGCGCCCGAAAACACATTTTAATGGTCTGTTTATTTATTTCATCAATTACCTTCACAAAGGCTCGATAGGCTTCACCTTTATACTCCAGCAACGGATCTTTCTGACCGTAGGCGCGCCAGTTGATTCCCTCTTTCAGCTGGTCCATGCCGTATAAATGATCACGCCATTTATCGTCAATGGTTCGCAGCGTGACAAATTTTTCCAGAAAGCGGATCTGTTCTTCGCCCATGTAACGTTCTTTTCGGGAATAATAATCAACTGCACGACGGACAATTTCTTTCATTAAATTGCTTTCAGACGCATCGGACAGTTCATTAAGGTAAATATCGATTCCAAGTGTATTGTTAAGTTCTCCTCTCAGATCATCCCAGTCCCACTCCTCGGGAAGCAATTTCGGATCAGTATATTCTTCGATCAGCCCATCAACCCACTCATCCAAATTCTCAAAAATTTCTTCCTTTATATTCTCTTCTTTCAGAGCATAATTGCGGCGATCGTAAATAATCACACGCTGCTGGTTCATCACGTCATCATATTCAAGCAGATGTTTACGAATACTGAAATTCCGTCCTTCCACCTTTTTCTGCGCCCTCTCGATTGAGCGGGTCACCATTGAATGAGTAATAACCTGTCCTTCTTCAATCCCCATTTTATCCATGATTGCGGCTATGCGCTCAGAATTAAATAAGCGCATTAAATCATCTTCCAGGGAAAGAAAAAAGCGCGACGCTCCGGCATCGCCCTGGCGACCGCTGCGACCACGCAACTGCAGGTCAATACGTCGGGATTCATGCCGTTCGGTACCAATTATGTAAAGACCGCCGGCTTCCAGAACTCCCTCGCCGAGTTTAATATCGGTTCCGCGACCAGCCATGTTCGTTGCAATCGTTATTGCGGATTTTTCACCGGCACGAGTAACAATCTCCGCTTCCCGCTGGTGTTGTTTGGCATTCAATACATTATGAGTAAGACCCCGCCGCTTCAGCATCCGGCTGATTGTTTCGGAAACTTCCACACTAATCGTACCGACGAGGACAGGTTGACCGCGATGGTACGCTTCCTCGATTTCGGCTATGATAGCATTGTACTTCTCCCTCCGGGTTTTATAAACCTGATCTTCGTGGTCATCACGCACACAGGATTCATTTGTAGGAATAGCGACAACACCCAGTTTGTAAATATCTGTAAATTCGGCGGCTTCCGTCAATGCCGTGCCGGTCATGCCGGCAAGTTTATCATACATACGAAAATAATTCTGAATGGTAATTGTGGCAAAGGTCTGGGTTTCCGCCTCTACTCTGACTTTTTCTTTGGCTTCGATCGCCTGGTGAAGCCCGTCGCTATAGCGGCGCCCCGGCAGAATACGCCCGGTAAACTCATCAACGATCAGCACTTTACCATCCTGGACGACATACTCCACATCTTTCTCATATAATGTATAGGCTCTCAGCAACTGGGAAATATTATGAAAACGGTCAGACACTTCAGAATGAATCTGATCCAGTTCTACTTTCTTCTTTTCCTTCTCTGAATCAGACAAAGAATCATCTAAATCAATTTTGACCAATTCGTCGGCAAGATCCGGAATTACCAGTTCATCTACATGCACTCCAAGTAATGTGGCAAGCTTCTCTTCACCCTTCGGTGTAAGGGTAATATTATGCTGTTTTTCCTCAACGAAATAGTAAAGGTCTTCAAAAAATTCGTCCTGACTGATCGACTGCCCGGTTTTAGAATTGGTCAGTAATAAAAATTCTCGTTCCCCGGATTGTAACAACCGTTGATATCCGGAGTCTTCAAGTAACTTCCGCAGACGCCGGTTTTTCGGCATACCCTGCGAAGCAACATAGAATTTCCGCGCCATTTCATTGGGCTTGCTGATTTCACCAACATCATCGGGAAATAGAGACAGCATCTGCGTGACATTGTCACGTTGAAAACGTACCAGGCTGGCTATTGCAGGATTAAATTTATCATACTTTTCATGTCGTGAACTGGAGACCGGACCGGAAATGATCAGCGGCGTACGGGCTTCATCTATTAAAATATTATCAACTTCATCGACGATACAGTAAAAGTATTCACGCTGAACCTGATCCTCTGCGGAGATTGCCATATTGTCCCGCAAATAATCAAATCCAAATTCATTATTGGTACCATAGGTGATATCCCGGCTGTACATCTCCTTGCGTTCTTCGTTGTCCATACTGTTCAGGATACATCCTACTGTCAAACCAAGTTCCGTATAAATTCGCCCCATCCACTCGCTATCACGCTGTGCCAAGTAATCATTTACCGTGACTAAGTGAACGCCGCGACCGGTAAGAGCATTCAAATACACCGGCATTGTAGCTACAAGGGTTTTGCCCTCACCGGTTTTCATTTCGGCAATTTTACCCTGATGCAGAACAGCACCACCGATTAGCTGAACATCATAAGGAATCATCTCCCAGCGAATTTTCTGACCGACAATATTCCATTCCTGCCCAACTAAGCGCCGGCATACTTCTTTCACCATGGCAAAGGTTTCCGGCAGAATCTCGTCCAGAACATCCTGTTCCGCTTTAATAACCATTTTGTGCTTCTCATTGCGGGGCAGGGTTGATTTTTCCGCCTCCTCTTCAGCTGACTCGCGGGCGTCTCTGATCATGGCTTTAAACTCTTCGGTGCGTTCACGCAATCGTTCTATAGGGATATTTTTGAGAGTTTCATAAATGCCATTAATCTCTTCGACTAGAGGATGGATTTTCTTTATTTCCCTGTTGGAAGCGGTTCCAAAAACAGATGTTAAAAACGATCCAATACCCATTTTTCTCCAATTTTGCTCAAGTATACAACTTTACAACATTACAATTAAATATGTAAATAGTCTAATACGTACTTTTCAGGAATCTAATACCCATCAACCGGATATGGCAGATAAATAACATGATAACCTGGTAAATGTTATTGCTTATCGGAAGCCTGATCTGTTATCATGTGAAGAACTGCATCGAGAATCCCGTTTACGAACGCACTGCTGTCGTCAGTAGAATATTTTTTAGCGATCTCAATTGCCTCTGAAATCGAAACCTTTGGTGGTATATCTTCAAAATACAGAAATTCGCAGATTGCCATTCGAATGATCAACCGGTCAATGATGGCAATCCGATTGAAATCCCAATTTTCAGATTTGGCTTTGATATAACTATCTAACTCGTTCTTATGGAGGGTTGTGGATTCAAAGATTTCACGAGCAAAGGGTTTTAATTCTTCCGGAAGTTCTTCAGAGTTGTCAATAATACTGGTTTCGACGACTTTTATATTATCCTCTGACATTTCCTGGGCATATATAGCCTGTAAGGCTACTTCGCGTGCAATTCGTCTTTCTCTCATTTTCAACTAACCTTTTACAATCACAAAAAGCTACCATTTGAATTTACACCTTTTTTTCATTGTTAGGCATAATTTTCTCTGAAATTCATTAAGATTCGAATAAATCGGCAATATTAAAAAGGCTTTATACTATTCTTTCTTTGCTTCATCAAATGTGTCTAAGGATAATTTGAAAATTCAGAATTCCCCGCAACTACCGACTCGTCCGGCAATCGCAAATATTTCAGATCCACCATTTAAAATCACATTTAATTTTCATTCCATTTTTACAGAATTTTTCTAACTTTGTAGCCTTAAGGAGAAATTGACATGACAAAAAGGCTATACTTCTTATTTCTATTCCTGTCAATCTCGATACTGCAATGTTCATCAGATGCTTTTTTAGATTGGCGGGCTGACCGGATTCACCGACAGGTTCTGACTCTGGATTCACATACCGATACTCCCATGGACATGCTGCGATGGGATGCCGACATCAGTCAGAATCTCGACGGAAGCCCCTGGGATGGAAAAGTCGATCTTCCGCGTATGAAGGAAGGTGAACTGGATGCTGTTTTCTTTGCTGCCTGGGTAGGTCAGGGACCGCGAACACCGGAAGGCAATCGGACGGCAAACGAAAAAGTCAGCCGGACAATTCAGGCGATTCACAATGCCATCGAAGCCAACAGTGATCGTGCCGAGTTGGCTCTCACAGCCGATGATGCACAGCGCATTGCGAAATCCGGTAAACATGCCATTTATATCGGCATTGAAAACGGATATGCCATTGGAAAGGATCTGAATTCAATCAAGACATTTTATGATATGGGCGCCCGTTATATTACACTCTGTCATATTAAAAATAACGACATCTGCGATTCGTCCAACGATACTACCGAACATGGCGGCTTGAGTCCTTTTGGCGAAAAAGTTGTGCATGAGATGAACCGGCTGGGCATGATCGTAGATATCTCCCATGTTTCCGACGATGCTTTTTATGATGTTTTAAAAATATCAAAATCCCCAATCATTGCCTCTCATTCCTGTTCACGGGCAATCTGCGACAATCCCCGCAATCTCAATGACGATATGCTATGCGCCCTGGCAAAAAACGGCGGCGTCATCCAGGTTGCAATATATACGGATTACATCAAAACTCCCGAACCCAACCCGGAACGTGATGCAGCCGAGAAAGCCCTCGATGAAAAATATCCCAACTACGATGCAATGACCAGCGAACAACAAAAGAGCGTTCTATTAGAGTGGTACGATCTCAACAGGAAATATCCCCGTAAGCTGGCAAACGTTGCCGATTTTGTTGATCATATTGATCATATTGTCAATCTTATCGGCATCGATCATGTAGGCATAGGCACCGACTTTGACGGCGGTGGTGAACTAATTGGACTTCGGGATGTCAGCCAGATGCCGAATATCACACGGGAGTTGCTTAAACGAGCTTACTCAAAAAAGGATATTGGCAAGATTTGGGGTTTGAATTTTCTCCGTGTCTTTCGTGAAGTTGAGAAAGTCGCCGTGACCAGAAATGAATAAATGAACATTCCAATCTTGGAGTAATAGTGAAAAATTTCCGCTTATTGATTCTTATTGCTGCTTTACTGATAAATTCGCATGCTGAAATCTATAAAAAAGTTCAGATATATTTTTCCAGTCGCACAGAATTAATGGAAATTTTGCGATCGGATCTGGATATCGATCATGCTGAAATCAGCCCGGACAATTCAATTATCGTCTTTCTCAGCTCGACAGAATATCTGCGCCTACAGCAGCTTGGACATCGTCATAAGGTATTGATTGACGATTGGGACAGCTATTACAAAAACCGTAAAAAACTAACTCCGGTAGAAAAACAGACACAATTGGAAAAGACCGAACAAAAATATGGCGTTACCGGGTTCAAATTCGGATCCATGGGCGGATTTTATACGTTTGATGAAATTGTCGCCGAGCTGGATTCCATGCAAGCAAAATACCCGAATTTAATCAGTGAAAAATTTACAATCGGACAAAGTCACGAGGGGCGTGAGCTCTGGATGATAAAGATTTCCGACAATCCCGATCAGGATGAGGAAGAACCGCAGGTCTGTTTTGACGCTCTTCTGCATGCCCGGGAAGGCGCTTCCATGTCAACAGTCATGTATTTCATGTATTATTTATTGGAGAATTATGAGACCGATTCTGTTGTAACCTATCTGGTCAATAATCGTGAAATTTATTTCGCGCCATGTCTGAACCCGGACGGTTACGAATATAACCGTCAAGAAGATCCTGAGGGCGGCGGCATGTGGCGTAAAAACCGCAGAGACAATGGCGACGGCAGTTACGGTGTTGATTTAAATCGTAACTATGCACACGCCTGGGGCTATGACAACGAGGGATCAAGTCCATATACCAACCATGAAACATATCGGGGACCATCCTCATTATCTGAACCAGAATCAAATAATTTTGCAAATTTCGTCAAACCCAAAAAGATAACGGGCCATATCAATTATCACAGCTACAGCAATCTTATTCTCTATCCCTGGGGCTATACCGGTAAGCAATCTCCCGATTCAATTATTTACCGGGAATACGCTGATGATATGAGTAAATACAACAGCTACCGCTATGGAAACAGCATTAACGCCATCGGTTATTTATCAAATGGCACGGAGCGGGACTGGATGTACGGCGAGCAGATTGAAAAAAATAAGATATTCTCGTTTGTTTTTGAAGTCGGATCGGCTGCCGATGGATTCTGGCCCGATGAGGACCGTATCATCCCGCTGGCGGAAGAAAATATCGGACCTAACCTCTACCTCTGCTGGATTCCCGGAGGACTGGCTGCGGTTGCCGGTCACAACTTTCAGCAGTCCGTCTTTTTACCCGGTGATTCCGTTAACCTGCAAATTGCTGTCAAAAACCGGGGACTTGAGTCTATTGATGACATTCAGGTAAAATTAACGCCCATCTCTCAATATATAGATATAGCTGAATCCGCTCGGAATGTTGCGCCTCTGAACGTTTGGCAAAGCGACAGTATCGATTATCAGTTATATATTCACAGCAACGCGCCGGCGGGCGAATATCTCAAGCTGATTGCCCAATCATCGTATCAAAACCTGTTAATAGATACCGATACTATCGGCTTTTTTATCGGTTCACAATCCGCTGTTTTTGCGGATTCCGGCGACTCCCTGTCCCGCAAGTGGACAACAATAAACAGCGCCTGGAAAACGACAACCAATTCTTACCACAGCTTTAACAGCTGCTATACAGATTCATATACTGGCGATTACTCTGCTAATAACAATACCATAATGACTTTAACAAATCCAATCGATCTTTCCGGCTATCCCAATCCCCGGCTGACCTTTTGGACTATCTATGAAATTGAAAACAACTGGGATTGCGGTATGGTACAGATCAGCGCTGACAACGGCAGTACATGGTCATCTCTGAAAGGGCGATACACGGCGCCCGGTTCAGGTAGCGGCGTACAGCCAAAGAATGTGCCGGTTTATCACGGCTTCCAGACCAACTGGATTCAGGAAGATATTGACTTTAGCGCCTATCAGGACCGGCAAATTCTCCTGCGATTCGTCCTGAAATCCGATAGTTATGTCGAATTCGATGGCTGGTATATCGACGACATTTCAATCTATTATTACGGTGTTTCAGGCATTGAATCACAATCATTAACGGATTTTACTTTTAATCTCAAGCAAAACTATCCAAATCCTTTCAACCCGGAAAGCCGCATCGAATATGTTCTTCCAGAAGCAGGACTTGTCCGGTTGAGCATCTATAATATTCTGGGTGAAAAAGTCGCTGAGCTGGTGAATGATTATCAGCCAGCCGGAAATCATTTTGTCAATGTCAATATTCAGTCGATTCAACCGGCTCTGAGTTCCGGCGTCTATTTCTACATTCTTCAATCCGGGAATTATTCTTTAACTCGTAAAATGATGATCCTGAAATAGCATCAAATTTTTCCGAACATTCATCTAATACTGAAGTATCATGGCTCAATTAAAAAATAATCTATCAAAAATTGTTTCCAGGTTAAAATCTCTGGCAAATCCGGAAGCAATCGGCTTCATGGCAAAGTACGGCATCACACCGGACCGGGCATACGGCGTAAAAATCCCCGAACTTCGCCGTATCGCAAAATCATACCGCAATGACCACGAACTGGCCTTAGCGCTATGGGATCATAATACACGGGAAACCCGCATTCTCGCCAGCATGATCGATAATCCCAAATTACTGATTGAAACCCAAATGGAGTCTTGGAGCGACGAATTCGATTATTGGGAAATCTGCGATCAATGCTGCATGAATCTTTTCGAGAAACATTCTCTGGCATGGCAGAAAGCCATTGAGTGGAGTACAAATCCCGATGAAGGTAAAAAACGGGCGGCATTTGTGTTGATGGCAAGGTTGGCGGTAAGTGATAAAAATGCAGTTGATGAAAAATTCGAACCGTTCGTTCCTCTAATCGTTCGTGAATCGATAGACGAACGCAACCTTGTCAAAAAAGCCGTTAACTGGGCCCTGCGGCAGATAGGCAAACGGAACAGAGCGTTGAATCAGCAGGCTATTCAGGTTGCGGAAAAAATCGTCACTCTGGATTCCAAAAGCGCCCGCTGGATCGCAACGGACGCTTTGTGTGAATTGAAAAGTGAAGCCGTTCAGAAACGGCTGAAAAGCTAAGCCTATTTTAAAAATACCATCTTCTGTGTTTTCCGGCAGTGCTCTGTTTTCATAAGCAGAAAGTATTGCCCGGAAGGAACTTCAAGACCATTATTGTTTTTCCCATCCCAAATAACCTGATAATAGCCGGCTTGTTGCTTGGAATGGACTAAATGACAAACTTGTCTTCCGGTAATGTCAAAAATCAATATCTCCACCTGAGACGGCTTTGGAATTTCATATGCAATGGTCGTACTGGGATTAAAGGGATTCGGGTAATTTGGATAAAGTACAAATTTGTCAGGAAATAGATCCTGTGATTCAATTCCCAGCGCCGGATCAACGCCCCAGCGCCCGATATTGGGAGTACTGCCACTATAACAACTGTCCGGCAAATAAAACAAGGTATCTCCCTCCAAAACAACGAGGTTTGTTCCTGTTTCCCGGCAAGGAGAACCCGTGCTCAGGCGATAATCAAAAGGGTCACCGCCAATAAACAGCGGATCGCTGTCTATATTGCCCTCCATCCAATTAAGAGTATTGTCACCATATTTTTGGCTTACAATTTCATAAATATCTGAATGCACGATTGCAAAAATCGGATTGGTCTTATATGCGACAATTTCGTAATCGCCATTTTTCCAGATAATTGTATTCACAATGAAAATATTACTTATACGTTCGTATTCGTAATCTGACTGTATAAAAACACCTCCAAAACGACCATCGTTATTTGCAATTGTCGAATTTAGTATTTCAACCTTAGAGCCACGGCAACCAATCGCACCACCATAACGAGCTGAATCATCGGTTATTGACACAAATTTCATCTGAACAATCGAGTTGTTTTCGGCATAAATACCTGCTCCATAACTTCCTTTACATTCCTTAATCCAAACATCTTCCAGTGTCAACCCTGACTGGTCACAATAGATACCAGCGCCGTAATCATCATAGCCATTAATGATCGACAGGCCTTTTATATTAACCGAATTTACTTCAGAACACTCAAAAATCCTACCTGCATGCTCACCATCAATAATCGTTAAGGAATCTCCCATGCCTTGAAGAGTAATATAATCTCGTAATTTTATTGGAAATTCTTCCGCATTTGTCGATGAACTATAGACGCCTTCACCGAGATAAATTGTATGCGGGCAATGTTGATCGGCAAAAATATATTCCAATGCGGCGCCAAGTGTCTGCATCGGTGTTTCGGGAGAAAGACCATCGTTATTATTACTTCCATTGGGAGATACATAAAGGTCCGCTTCTGCCTGCGGAATCAGGCCTGCATTAATACTGAACTGAAATGCCTCAATCGGCGCGGCATATCTCTCGATTGGATAATAGACCGTAAATGTATCCAGATACACTGAAAACAGGCGATTAAAACTGGTCGTAAATATATCGTATCCTTCACCAGTCGCTGTATTTGAATAAATATCACAGCGATTCAGGGAATCAAACTGGACATTGCAATAATTGTCGAAATATAATCCTCCTCCCCGAATGGAAGCCTGATTCCCAACAATTTTTACATTTGATAAATTGACAGATGATCCACCGGTTATCATGATACCGCCACCTTCACTGGCTTTATTACTCTTTATTATGAGATTTTTCAAATCAACCTTTGCATACGGGCTTATATATATACCACCACCAAATGTTGAATTCCCATTTTGAACAGATAAATTCTCAATACTAAAATTCTGATCATAACTCGTTATAATACCGCGATTGGTCTGTTCAGCATCAAGTATGCAGTTTGAAGCACCGCTTCCCATAATTTTCACGTGGCTGCGTCCATAGACAGGAAACTGTTCACCCGTTGTTGAAGGACTATAAATACCTTCGACAAGATGGATTGTACCGCTATTCTCTTCGGTAGCATCCATCTTTATGATGGCCTGCCGAAAAGTCTTTAGTGGACTGGTCACTGAACTTCCATCATTGAAATCATTACCATCAGGTGATACATACGCATTTCCGGCAATTTGAGGTATATACCCGGCATTGATATCAAATTGAAAGGATTCCACCGGATACGCAAGATAGTCACAAGGATTTTTAACCGTGAAACTATCCACACAAATACTTCGCGGAACCATGGAAAGCGAGTAAATATCCGCTCCTCTTCCTTCGTTCGCAACGTTGTGATAAATATCGCAACGATTTAATGAATCTAATTTTAGCACAGCGTCGTCTTCGATATAAATTCCACCACCAAGATTAGCTGTATTGTCTGTAATTTTTACACCGGAAATTTTAACTGTTGCATTCCCGCTCATGTGAATTCCACCGCCATGATCAGCATATCCATTGCATAGAGTCAAATTCACAATATGAAAATTCTGAATGTCCTTGATATCGAATATTGTTCCGGATGATTCAGCATCGATAATAGATGTATTGCTTCCAATACCTTCGATCTTGACAGAATTTTTACCGGGCAAAGGAAAAACATCTCCGGTTGTGCTCGGACTGTATATACCTTCGGCAAGGTGAATCGTACGGTCTTCAAGGATAGAACCAACAATCCGGCTCAGCGCATGTCCAATAGTCCGGAATGGAGTTGTTGTTGTCAATCCATCGTTTGCATCGTCTCCGTCCGGACTTACAAAAACATCAGCAAGGATTGCATCAACTTCTCTGAGATATGCCGGATGACTGGTAAGTGTCCAGAAACGGCTGCTCTCCAGCGATTTTCCGGGATCGATGGTATTTACCGTACCATCATCGTAGGTAGCAATATAGTAATAATAATCCATTCCCTGGTTTACGGAAAGATCATCATATTGATTTGTTAGCGGATTGACACTTCCCTGCCCACATTCATAGATCAGTTGAAAAATAGCATCCAGGCTTCCATCAGCCCGATAAATGCGATACCCGGCAAAATGTGGGTAGTTTTCCGCCTGATTATCCCACTGCAAGCGCACACGATCGGACATGGAAGTCACTTCAAATACTCCCGGCGCCGGTGGTATGGGATCGATAGTAAAATTATTCTGCCAGGTAGTCTTTGCGCTGGCAAATACCTGCATTAAAGAATCGACTCCTGTGAACACCCAGCTGTTTTTATATTCGTCTTTGTCATCTGTTGTAGAGCCGTCAGGTAGATTGTACGGGGGAATTTCATTGTACCATTTTGAACCAATGGTTACCCGTTTCTTCCAGTTAATCGATCCGGCGGCTTCCGCCATAACGATATGTATGTTTTGCCCAGGTTCAAGAGTATATGGTCCATATCCAATTCCTTGAGATACACCTCCGCCTCCAGCGAGAGGTAGTTCATTCGCATTATCGTCACCAACCATGTCGGCATGAGTCTGATCCGGTAATCCAGAAGCCATATACTCAACATATTCTGTCGTCATATTACTTTCAATAAATTGGTCATTGAACGAAGTCTGCGTAACATTTTCATCGGAATTGATCGGAATTTGGTGCCTTGGTTGCTGGGGATCGTCAGTCTTGTCTGTAGTAGATTTGTCAGCGTGAAGTGTTACAATTCCCGGAAATTGCGCCGCTCCTAAAAATCCGGTTCCTTCTGTACCAATATATGGTGCTCCGATATTATCCCCTTCGAAACCCGAATGCAACCCATGCCACGCATAGCTAGCCCGAACAGCGTCACCATATTCGGGATGAAGAACTTCATTCACCGTATTTACACCCCAGGTTGCATCCTGAGGCGCATAATACAAACCATATGCACCCATATATTTACTGACCGCCCAGCGATACTGGAAAAAGAAGATTACATCCTCAAGGATCTGTGTCGATACATTCCCATCTCTATCATAAATTCCGGTATTCTTAAATTCGAAATCGTAGATAAAATAATTATCATGATTCGGATGACCATAGGCGTAAATAGTACGGGTAATAGTAATTCCAATTGAAGTGTTCACCACATTCTGAATCATTTCATCACTGGAAATCGATGCATCTATTTCATCGGCTTTATCGTACAGGGATGTTGAGTTTTTTCCATCAACATAAACCCGGCTGGCGGATTGCTTTCTGATAAGTTTCATTAACACCGGCATAAATTCATTCTCTAAATCCAGAATTCGTGGACCGGCATGTACGACCTTATAAGAGTATGTCTGTCCGGCAATGAGATCGTTAAAATTCCGGGCACCAATCCACAATCCTTTTGCCGCCTGCATATCCTGGGTAGAGCGATCTGCCGGATAACGAAAGCCGTCCTGCTGGTCGCGAACTTCATGTCGGCGGCCAACTTCGACTTCACATCCTGCCGCTGAAAACCAATTGTGCAGTTTACCCGCCTGTAGCCAGCGGACTTCCTCTGCTAAAGAATCAATTGAAAAACAGAGCGAGGTAATTACAAATAAAACTATGAGAAATTGGAATTTGGGTTTCATCACACACCTCCAATTTTTATTTATTTCAATAACAACATTTTATGATCCTGGATTTTATCACCGGCTATGCAGCGGATAAAATAAATACCCGCCGCGACCGGGTTATCCTGCTCATTACGACCATTCCAGCGAATAGAGTAATGTCCCGCAAGTTGAGAGCCATCGAACAAGGTCCGGACTTCCCGCCCCAGAACATTATAAATGGTTATTTTCACTTTACTGGCTTCCGGTAAATCGTATGCGATTGTCGTACTGGGGTTAAAGGGATTCGGGTAATTAGGATACAAGCGAAAATTATTTGGGATTTTAGTTATTTCACTAATTCCACTATAACTAATGATTTGGTAAGCACCGATATCAGGAGCAGTTCCGGAATATTGATCATCCGGGATATACAACAATGTATCACCACCAATTTCAAACAGTGACGTACCGGCATCAATACATGGTGATTCGGCCGCCAAAGTATAATTAAATGGACTACCGCCAATAAATTTCGGATCTTCGCTTATATTCGATTCCTGATAATCCAGAATATAATCATTTTCGCGAACTCCGCTCTCACCGTTCATTAAATCACTATATGCAATCAAGACTTCTCCAGTAGCCCCACGGCAGACAATTTCGTATGAAACCTCATCCCATATGATGGAGTTGATCATTTTCAGAGGAGAATAATTATTACAATACAGTGATACCGATCCGGTATTGTTGGCAATTGTTGCGTTTTTTAATACTACATTGCTATTGTCAGCGTAAATGGCATTCCCGTATTTACTCTGATTTTCCACAAAAGCGACCTGATTTAGATCAAGAAAAGAATAGTTTTCGGCATATATTCCTGCCCCATATTTTGCTGAATCATCCTGGAAAATTACATGGCTTAGGGACAGAGTAGAGTTGTTTACATATATTGCGCCACCGTTATCTGATCTACCGCCACGCAAACGCAGATTGGATAATTCAACACCTTGAACATTAATACATTCAGCTACTCTTTTAGCTTTTTCAGCATCAATAATTGTTACATCCGGTGAAGTACCCCGTATTGATACAAAATCTCTAATCATTATCGGAAAGCGTTCATCATTAGTCGATGAACTGTACACACCTGCATCTAAAAAGATTGTACGTGGGTTT
>JADHWC010000044.1 GCA_016783665.1 Fidelibacterota bacterium
AAATTAACCCCTGGAAAGGAGCATGCCAATGTACAGTAGCAATATCCACCTCATTAACGAAATGCTGGAAAAGTCCATCACCCTGATGGAATCTGTATTGGCGCGGGCGCCTTAAGAGCGGTTTGCGGATGTATTGAACAGATTAGAGGGGCAAGTATTGAATATCTTGAGTTTGTTGTATAGAGAGCAGATTTGAGCGGTTTAAGGTTCATTTTACCCACAATAGATGATTCTTCTGAATCTTTTGTTAGCTATTATTGATTGTTATAAGCCAACCTTTATTACCCATTTGTTAAATACATTGTAATGATTATTAATTCTTTTATTGACATATTTATATTTTTTATTTTCATCATTTTGCATAAACTCAAAAGATATTTGATAATTCTCGGTTAACTTTTTTCCTAAGCAACTGAAGTTTCAATGTAATAGGCAGAAGTCGAATTATCGTTAGCGATATTTACAGATGGCATTACGACCTGTTTTTATTTTATTATGATTTGTGATGAAGAGGGATCACATAGTATTAATTGATTTAAAAACGTGAGTTGAGCTGTACCCCAAAAACTGGACAGGTAGTTAAGGTGGAAAAAACGTAAATTACTGTCAGAAAGGGGACAACATGAAACGTCGGAAATTTAGTGCAGAATTCAAGACTAAGGTTACCATTGAAGCCATCAGGGGATTGAGAACACTTAATGAGATTTCATCAGAATATGAGGTTCATCCGAACCAAGTCGCTAAGTGGAAAAAGCAGTTTTTGACACAAGCACCACAGATATTCAATGACCACAGGAGTAGGAAAGACGATAAAGAAGATAAGAAAGTTGAGAAATTGTATCAGGAGATTGGCCAGCTTCAGGTAGAATTAAACTGGTTAAAAAAAAAGACCGGATTTGTCAGTTAAGATGAGGCGCCAAATGATAGATTCCAGAAATGTTGTCTTACCAATAAGCCTTCAATGCCGATTGTTGGAATTATCACGGTCCAGTTATTACTATCAGCCTCGAACGGAGACTGAATTGAATCTGCGATTGATGGAATTGATTGACAAACAATATACCAAACGTCCATTTTATGGAGCCCGGCAAATGACCGAGTCATTAAGAAGGCAGGGTTACTGGATTAATCATAAACGGGTTGAACGCTTGATGCGTAAAATGGGGATTATGGCAATATATCCGAAACCTCGAACCAGTATTAAAGACGATAGTCATAAGATCTATCCGTACTTGTTGCGGGATTTGCCGATCACTTATCCCAATCAAGTCTGGTGCGCAGATATCACCTATATTCGGATGTATCATGGGTTTTTGTATCTGGTTGCCATTATGGATTGGTTCAGCCGTTATGTTCTTTCCTGGGAGTTATCCAATACCCTGGATGTCAATTTCTGTCTGGAAGCATTAAATCATGCTTTGAAAAGTGCTAAACCAGGAATATTTAACAATGATCAGGGAAGTCAATTTACCAGTTGTGCATTTACAGGTTTGCTTGAACAGAACAATGTCAGAATAAGCATGGATGGGCGTGGCCGATTCTTTGATAATATCTTTATTGAACGTCTCTGGAGAACAGTCAAATACGAAGAAGTTTACCTTCATGATTATCGGGACGGAATGGAAGCTTATATCGCTTTAGGTAAATATTTTAGATTTTATAATGAGGAAAGATTTCATAGTTCGCTTGATTATCAGACTCCCAGTGAAGTATATTATGCACAAGGAAGTTCTATGAAAAATGTGCTAACAAGTCAAATCTTATGAATAATTAAATGAAGAAATACACCTTAAACTTAACCAATTACTGTCCAAACAATGGGGTACACTTTAAGTAAATATGGAAGGAATTTTGGATGTATATAGTAGAGTTTGAAAAAATGGTAGAAGACAAATTACAAAAGTTACATAATGATAATTCAAAGATCGAATTTTTAACAGAAAGGTTGGAATGGTTAGACGGATATCAGAATGTTTTGGAAATTATCCTAATGTCTGAATATCTTAAAAAAGAAAATATTTGGATAAGTGTTATCAAACCGGATTTATATTGTTATGGTGAAGATCCTAATGCGTATAGAGATGATGAGCTCTATGCATCTGCTTATGACAAAGTTGTAAACGAATTAGTATCAGAGTATAACAAAGACGGACAGTTAGATTTTCTTAAAAAATTAAAAGATGAAGTTATTGCACCGATTTATTTAAGTCAAACCACCAAATGGACAGATATTGAGAAAGGTGTCCAAAATCGACTAATTGAGGTTCAAGTATTACAAAAAAAAACCGATCGCCTAAAACAAGCTATTGAAAAACCAGTTGAACAAATCGAGGAAGAATATATAAAAGAATGTGAACAATTACTTAAAGATAAAAAATATACACAATCCACATTTGATAAATTAATGGAAATATCTTTAAAATGTAAATACAAATCCTTACCACAAGATACAGTAAAAAAATATACATTTGGGAATAATGACTTTGAAAATCCATCACAAAATATGAAGCGATATTTATCTAAGAAAAAAATTACAGACGTACTCGATTTTAAAAAAAAACACCCACAATTTTTTATATATAGAGGTTAATAAGCAAGTAAAAGTTTGTGGGCTCACCTGTAGTTTTCATATTTTTTAATGTTTCACCCCCCAACTGATTCAATTTTTTACTTCTGAGGACTAACAAATTATTTATACCCTCGTGGCTCCCTGCCTGGCTGCAGACAACGCATGCCCTGTCGTTTACAGCACCTACATTGATTTATATACTTATTGTTTCTCATCTTCTTTGTTTTATTCACCTTATGCTTCGTACAATAGTTAAATACGTTACTTTAGTGTTACTATAATAACATTATGGTTAGTAAAGTAACCTTTGGGCAAAATTGTTACTTATTTAAATTGTTGTTATTGATAATTGATAATAATGGAGTACGTATGGAAAAGTATTTAAGTCAAAAAAAGTTGTGTAAACTCACAGGACTAAAGAATTCACAGATTGATTATCTGGTGAGAGATGAGATTATTCCATGTTTCAGGTTTGGAAAAAGAGTTCAGAGACAGTTTCCAAAGGAAGCAATTGAAATAATCAAGAAACGCCAAGAAAAATTGAATATAAACCATGAACATTAAGACCGAATTAATGCTTTTAATCAAATCCAGTCCTATGATCTTACAAATTTTCGTTTGCGTAATCAAAATTTTTCAAAGGTGTTTGAATGAAATACGATATTAAGAAAATTAGAGCAATCCCGATTCTGGACATTGCTAACCGTTTAGGCTTGGAGTTTAACGGAAAGAATAAAACCCGATGCATGAGACCGGAACGCCACAGAAACGGCGATGCCGATTCCAGTTTATCTTATGACTCTAAGCGAAACGTACTTCATTGCTTTGCTTGTGGTTTAGACCTTGACGGTGTTGAATTGGTTAAACAGGTGCAAGGAAACAACTTCAGAGAGGCGTGTCAATTTATTTGTGACAACTTCAATATAACAATTTTTCCACAGTCTAAGCTAAAACCTCAGCCAAAATCAACCACAATATCTCTTCAGGACAAAAAAAGGGCTGTTAATTTTCATAAAGCCCTGGTTACGAATTTCGATGACCTAAAGTCCAGAGGTAAAATTCCGAGATGTTGGACACTAAAGGTAGTTAAAGATTTACAAGTTGGATTTGACCTATCTGAAGATTGTATCACTTACCTTCATTTTAATGAGAAATGCGAACCGGTTAATATTCGATGGCATAAGAAAAAATCAATTACAGGCCATGGTGGAACCATCTTCTATCCGGTCCAAGCACTTTACAGTACTTATTCAAAAAACAGACTACTCATTTTAGCAGAGGGTGAAAAGGACGTTGTAACCTTACAAAGTATGGGCTTTCAGGCAATCACTTGTACAAACGGAGCATATAGCATTCCAAAAGACATAAGTCCATTATCGGGCTTTAAAATAATAATAATTATTTATGATCACGATAAGGCAGGCGAAGATGGAGCGTTGAAATTTGCACAGCGTTTAAGCGAGGACTTTCAAAAATGACTATTGAAATTTATCACTGGGCTGATGACAAGCCTGAAGGCTTTGATGTCACCGATTTTTTTGAAAATGGCGGAAAAAAATCAAAATTTAGTAATATGATTATGAGTGCAGAATTATTTGAAATTGAAAAACAGCGAGAACAACAATTATTTAATCGAACTGACGCAGGAAATGCAGAACTTTTTAAAAAAATGCATGAAAGTACCGTCAAATATGAGCACCAATCCGGGAAATATTTCATCTGGAATGGGCAATTTTGGGAATCCGATACTGCAAATAATATACAAAATAAGGCAATTGAAACAGCACGGTTTTGGAAGAAACTTGCCCTTAATATTGATAATCCTAATAATGCCCAAGAAATTTTTAGGCATGGTCTAAAATCAGAAAATCATAAAAAGCTGGAATGTATGCTCAAAATTGCAAAAAGCCTCCGGGGAATTTCAACATTATCCCATGAGTGGAATCAGAACCCGTTCTTACTTCAGTTTAAAAATGGGACATTGAATTTAAAAACAATGGTTTTTTTGGGTGGCAAACAATCCGACTTGATTTCGCAATGCGTCGGATTTGATTACGATAAAAAAGCGAAATATCCGCAATTTATGAAAGCCATTCGGGAAATTTTTAATAACGACTGGAACCTGATAAAATTTATTCAGCGAGCAGTTGGGTATTCGTTGACGGGTGATGTTTCTGAGGGATGTTTTTTTATTTTGCATGGTTCGGGTTCTAATGGAAAAACCGTTATTTTGGAAATTATAAAATTATTGCTGGGTGATTATGCTCTGAATTCGTCCTTTTCGGCATTCGAAAAAAAATATTATTATACCCAATCGAATGACATTGCGAGATTAAAATTTGCTAGACTTGTAACGGCTTCTGAAAGTCGAATCGATAAGCAATTCGACGAGGAAAGGTTAAAGTCAATCACAGGGAAAGACTCGATAACCGCCAGATTTCTTCACAAAGAATATTTTACCTTCAAACCGCGATTTAAATTATGGCTTGGGTTAAATACACTCCCAAGTGTTTCCGATTTCAGTTATGGATTCTGGCGGCGTGTTCGGGTAATTCCATGTCATGTTCTATTTGAAGGTAAAAATAATGATAAGCATATTGACGAAAAATTAGCAAAAGAATTACCGGGAATCATGAACTGGGCCCTCGAAGGACTGAGACAATGGATACAAACAGGTGGTCTTAATCCACCACAAAAAGTGATTCAGGCAACAAAGAGCTATCGGGACAAAAGTGATGTTGTTAAAGAATTTTTGGATGGATTTGTTGTAAAAGATTCAAAAAAGAAAATCGGGGCAAAAGAACTCTATGATAATTATTGTGCTTGGTATGGGATAGAATATTCTGATCCTCCTATTTCACAGGCAGGATTCGGCGTACGCGTAACGCTGTCAACTGGCATTAAAAGCAAAGCTTATGGCAAAAAAAGGCGTAAAACGTACATAGGATTAGGCATGAAAGACAATTTTCCATACAATTCTAAAAAAATACAAAAAAGTGAAACAGTTGGGAAAAAATGCAAAATGAACTTATAAATAATATTATCAATATGTTAAAGTACTATATATTTTTGAAGGTGAAACAGTTAGGGGCGTTTTCTATATTTCCCTATATATGTTTTCTTGTATACATAAAAGTAAAAAAAGTGGGTAAACTGTTTCACTGTTTCACCCTGCCGAACAATTGGAGGTTTAGAAAAACATGAGGTTGGAGTGAAATTGAGCAAATGGGATATCGAAAGCCTGATTGACATTTCTGATTTTATCCTAATAAGCGAGCTTATTGAACAGGATTAAATGATAGTGGAAGCCCTCCTTAAACAACTGATTAATGAAATGCAGGAGTTGAAGAATACTCTAGCGGGAACAACTTTACCATGGCTAGATATCAAAGAAGCCTCTTCCTATTTAAAACTATCGGTCTCGACAATTAGAAAACTAACATCAAAAGGTGAAATTCCTTTTAAACATTTGGGAGAAGGGCAAAAATCTAAAGTGTTATTCAGCAGGAAACAGTTAGATATGTGGATCATGACCGGAAAAACTAGTGGATTTACTAAACGCGATAAGGAAACTCTGGATGTATACCTATAAGATTCCAAATATGAAAATGACAAATAAATATGACTTAATGTCGGTAGTAAGAAAAACATGAAAAAAACCGTATGTGTAAGAAGGAAAATAACGAAGATTCTATGTAAAAATAATGATTTAGGAATGAGGTAAAAAATGGCTAGTTTACGAAAGATTCATGGTAAGTATTATATCCGTATTTTCATCGATAAAAAGGAAAAAATCCTTCCAACGGGAACAACCAATATAAATGAAGCAAGAGTACATCTAAAACGTGTTCAACGTGAAGAAGTTGAAATCAAACAGCGGATTCGAAAAGAAATATCAGATCTTGAAAAAAGAGTTACAATTTCAGAAGGAGTTAAATATTTCACTGATCATGTGGGGAATGAGAAAAATCTTAAACAATCTACGATTGACAGTTACAAACTGGCATGTAATAATTTTCGTAAATGTTTCAAGAATGTAATGTATTTTGATAATTTAAATGAAGTCCATTTTACTAAACTAGTCGAATATTTAAAAAGGGAATTCTCATCACCACACACTGTTAATATTAGGTTGAGATCTATGAGAGCGATGCTTAATTATTTGTATGAAAAACGAATGATTAAAAATATACCCTTTAAAGTCAGGACGATTAAAATCAATAAAACATTTCCAAAATTTATCAAACCCCATGAAATTGAAAATATTTATAATCAGGTTAAAAATGAAAAGATGTTGGCAACCTTCAAAACGTATGAAGTAACCGGAATGAGACTGAGTGAATTAAAGAATTCCAAAAGAGATGGTGAATTTATTATAGTCCAGGAAAGCAAAGGACGGAAACAACGGATCATTCCAATCCCTATTGAATATTTTCACGATTATGACCTGGCAAAAGACAATCTCTATTCTGATGATTACATTACGCATAAATTTAAAAAAGCCTGTGATGATGCCGGTATTATAGGACACACTCTCCATTCTTTGCGTCACACATTTGCGCTTCGAAAATTACTCGAAACGAATAATATCTCAATCGTAAAGGAACTTCTGGGACATTCATCTGTTCAGGTAACAGAAATATATACAAAGTTTCCAATTGAGTACATTGCGCAGATTTTCAAAGAGAGGAAAATTAATTTGATAGGTCCAAATATTTCACAGGCTTAAAAACGTATAAATAGAGTTAATGTGAAAAACTAGAGCTGATACATAAAATTTATGTATCAGCTTTTTTTTAGCTTTTACAATTCGTTCAATTGTAGATGAAAATCCTGGGTATTTTAAGGTGATAATTTGTATCCATCTATTATCCAGTTTTCGAGGATAATATCGGCATTTATCGGCACTTATTTGTCAATAGGAAGAATTGAAATTGGTGGCAATGTCATATTGGTCATGATCATATTAGGTATTGAATATTAAGCGTTTAAGTAGTGTTGAAGTTTTGTGGGCCCCCGGGGATTCGAACCCCGAACCGACGGATTATGAGTCCGGCGCTCTAACCGTTGAGCTAGGGGCCCTTTTCAGAAAGCGGGTAAAGTTATTCTGTTTTGCAATTTATTTCAAGAAAAAATGCTTGCTTAATGCACGCTTAATTTATGTCATATAACCAGTTGGTCAGATTGATGAATTCCTCGACATTCAGAGACTCAGCGCGCCGGCCCAGATCAATAGGACAATCACCGGATTTATTAATAAGTAAATCGCTTAATGAATTCCGCAGAGTTTTTCGTCGTTTGCCAAAGGCTGTCCTGACAACGGTAGAATAATTTTGCCGAAATTCGGAATTATCGATTACAGGCTGAATCTTAATTGAGACCAGTGACGAATATACTTCCGGTATAGGTCGGAACACTTTAGGCGAAACATCGAAAGCAATGGAAGGCGATCCATAGAATTGGGTGATCACAGATAATATTCCGTATTCCTTTGTCTTCGGTACCGCACAAAGCCGCCGGGCGATTTCACGCTGAACCAGAAAATGAACATCGTCGATGATTTCGGCATTTTCGAACATTTTAAAGAGCAGGGGGGAAGTGATATTGAAAGGAATATTTCCGACAACCCGGATTTTATGTTTTTTCGGTGCAATAGATGTAAAATCAAGTGTTAATGCATCAGTATGATGAAGAAAGAAGTTGGATTGTGAGGAGAATTGTTTTTTCAATTCCGGGATCAGCTCACTGTCAATCTCAATGGAATGGATCTGAGCGTTACTTTCTAACAAAAAGCGGGTGAGGGCGCCTTTACCCGATCCGATTTCAATGATAAAATCATCTCGTTGTGGATTTATCGTATGGACAATCTTTCTTAGAATATTCGGATCAATAAGGAAATTTTGGCTAAAGCGTTTTTTCGCGTAGGGTTTCATGAATTGAGATTGAAAAATTTTATAGCGGTTTGAGTTGTACCAGAGGCAATGCCATCTAAAGGAAGATTTTTTATCTCGGCAATTTTCTCTGCAATGTGCGGAATATAAGCCGGTTCGTTGGTTTGACCCTTGTGCGGAACCGGAGTAATATAGGGTGCATCGGTTTCCAGCATTAGCCGGTTCGTTGGTACGATTTTTAGCGCTCGTTGTAATTTTTTCGATCCGTAGGTTATATTACCGGTAAATGAAATATGTAGCCCCAGATCGAGCATTTCTTGTGCGAAATGTTCGTCGCTTGAATAACAGTGTAACACCCCGTTGAAATAATTGAGCTTCATTAAAATGGTTTTAATATCCTCATCGGCACGGCGGTTATGTATGACAAGAGGGAGATTTAGATCTTTGGCAATTTCAATTTGTTCTGATAGAAATCGATGCTGATCTTTGAGCTTGGTCGTATCCCAGTAATAATCCAATCCGATTTCACCAATGGCTTTGACTTTGGGGTTTTTTGCTAAATGAATTAACTCTTGCTGCCAACCTTCTTTCGCGCTCTGCAGATCGGTCGGATGAATGCCAACTGCCACATCAACGGAATCAAATTCTTCAGCTATTTTAATGCATATTTTGGATGATTTAATATCGGTGCCGATTGTAATAATTTGATTCACTCCGGCTGTATGGGCGCGTTCAATAATAGATTTACGATCTTCGTAAAGTTCCGGATAATTTAGATGACAGTGAGTATCTACGTACATTAGAGTTTATCTATGCGACGTGTTAACCGACGGAAGCTCCCGGTTCGATATCGTCCATTGCGGTCACTAACCGAAGTTTATTGCCTTTCTTAGCGGCAAGGAGCATCCCGTTACTTTTAATACCACGGATGGTTACCGGTTGCAAATTTGTGACGACGATAATGGTTTTTCCGATCAGCTGTTCCGGTTTGTAATGATCGGCTATTCCGGCGACAATCTGGCGATGTTCCTTGCCGGTATCGATTTGCAGTTTGAGAAGTTTTGCAGTATCGGGAACTCGCTCGACTTCCATTACTTTGGCCGTTACCAGTTTAATTTTGGTAAAGTCATCAATCGTAACCAGGTTAATATCTTTTTCCGAAGGTTTATTATCTGCTTTTTTCGGTTCGTGCTCAAGTTTCTTGATCTGAACACGAGGGAAAAGGATCGGTAACGGTCCTAAAGATTGACCGCTTTTAAGATTACCCCAGCTTAGCTTATTTGAATGCACAGGAAATGCGCCTAATAAGTCTGCAATTTTACCCGGCATGATCGGTTCGAGAAGTTTCGCAGCGATGCGCAGACCTTCAGCTGCCGTATAGAGCACGGTACCGGTTTTCCCTTTATCTTGTTTGACCAGTTTCCAGGGCTGTTGCATCTCCATATACCGATTAATGGACCGAACAAATGCGATAACTGTTTCAATAGCTTCATTAAGGCGTAATTCATTAATCAGTTTATGTACGCTTATTGGGAGTGATTCGGCATTTTTGCGGACTTCTTCATCGATTTCATCCGGTTTGCCTTCCTGGGGAATTAAATTGTCATAATTTTTTCGGATCAATGTTGAAATCCGGCTTGCGAGATTACCGAAGTCATTTGCAAGATCGGAATTGTAGCGCCTTATGAACATCTCTTCGGTGAAATTAGCGTCCTGTCCCAATACCATATCTCTGATAAGAAAGTAGCGCACCGGATCGACGCCATATTTATCGATAAGATCAAGTGGCTTGACGATATTTCGCAACGACTTTGACATTTTGGTTTCGTCAACCATCCACCAACCGTGGGCAAAAATAGTCTTCGGCATGGGGATTCCGATAGCATTCAGCATTGTCGGCCAGTAGACGCAATGAGTTGTTACGATATCTTTACCGATTAAATGATAATTCGCCGGCCACCATTTATTGAATTTTTCCGTATCTTGCTTATAGCCGATTGCCGTTACGTAATTCAACAGTGCGTCAAACCAGACATATGTGACATAGTTTTTATTGAAAGGCAACTCAATGCCCCAACTCAGACGGGATTTGGGACGTGAAATGCAGAGATCTTCCAGTTTATTTTGTAGAAACCCCAGAACTTCGTTTTTGCGACTTTCGGGCTGAATAAAATCGGGATTCTGATGAATGTAATCAATCAGCCAGTCTTGGTATTTGCTCATCCTGAAGAAATAATTCTTTTCCTTAATATATTCCGGTTCTTTCAAATGTTGCGGACATTTGCCATCAACCAGTTCTTTAGCCGTGTAAAACCTCTCGCATCCGACGCAATAATAACCGCCGTATTCATGTTCGTAGATTTCACCTTTGTCCCAAAGATCCTGAAGAACATCTTGGACGGCTTTTTTGTGATAATCATCGGTAGTACGAATAAAGAAATCATTGGTGATTTCAAGCTTTTCCCAGGTTTTCTGAAAATGAACCACCATACGATCGCAGTGATCTTTTGGTTTAATACCCGCTTTTAGAGCAGCTTGCTGTACTTTCTGACCGTGTTCGTCTACTCCGGTAAGGAAAAAGACATCGTCACCCTGTGCCCGGTGAAAGCGGGAAAGAACATCCGCAAGAATAGTCGTATAGGCGTGACCGATATGAGGTTTATCATTAACATAATAAATCGGTGTTGTGATGTAAAAAATATTCTTTGTGTTACTCATTGAAACTTACTAATGGTTATGAATCAATTCAGGACTTTGTAGTTGTCGTCAAACTCTTTCAGAGGGAATTCTTCAATCTCGTCATTGTCGAATTTGATTGTGATTGTTTTCTGAAAAATATCAATTTTTTCGATTGTGCCGGTTCTATCACTAAATTTTATTTTAGTGCCGTATGCAGGGTATTTGTTAAGGAATTCCTCGTATAAATCATGTTCATACCGGAGACAGCATTTCAGCTTTCCGCATAAGCCGGATATTTTAGACGGATTCATCGGTAAATTCTGTTCTTTGACCAGCTGTGTGCTGATTGGCTCAAAATCATCAATAAATTGATGACAGCAAATCGGTTTTCCACAAGTACCAATCCCACTGGATCGGCGAGTCTCTTCACGTGAACTGATCTGCCGCATTTCGATACGTGTTTTATATTCGGCGGCAAGTATTCTGACTAATTCACGGAAATCAATACGGTCATCAGCTGTGAAGTAGAAGATGATTTTCTTCCGATCCAATCGGTATTCAACGTCGATTAGTTTCATCGGGAGATTCAGTTCTTCGACACGCTGCCGACAGAATTGTAATGCGGTTTTTTGGCGCAGGCTGTTTTCATTATCTTTTTTAATTTCTTCAGGCGTTGCCTTACGCAGGACGGTCAACTGTTCCTGATCTTCTTCGCCGGATCGTTTTTCTTTGTTAAAGAGGACGGCCTTGCCAATATCCTCGCCACGTTCGGCAGCGACAATTACCATATCGTCTGATTTGATAGGAAATTCCATGGGGTTTCGGAATAGTTCACGCCGGCATCCCTGGAATTTTATTTTAACTAATTTATCATCATATATATCGGTCATAGCGGATTCTTTCCGGTATTTAATGCGTGATACAGATTAAAGAACATATTCAATAAAGCAAGATTAATATAGACATTGCGGCTTATGAAATCAATACAATTTTCGACGGACGAAGATGCAGAATAGGGATCAAAATTGGGGAAAGCATTAGCGAATTTTTTAATCTCAGTAGCCAGTTCACTATGGATTAATTCAGACTCGTCTGAATTTTCTTTTAAGACAATGGCGTCCCGGAACCAGAATGTCACCGATAACAGGATCTGATTGAACTGAGCGCTGTCTTCGCGGTAAAGAGATGTTAGTTTCTCAACGTATTTATAGACCTTCTCAATATTCCATACTGCTATTGCTCTTAAAATATCAAGGGTGGTATCATTGATTTTCTGAAGATCCGATTCGGCAAGGCGCAACGCCTGGTTCACGTTGCCTCCGGATAAACGCATGATAAGATTAATATTGTTTTCCGGTACATTTTTAGTAAGTAGAAAATCCTTTAATACAGTTGGGGCAAGGGTTGGAAAGTGAATTGGTTGACAGCGGGAAATTATAGTAGGTAAGATAGCATTCATATTTGAGCTTGTTAATATAAATGTCGATTTTTTCGGTGGTTCTTCCAGGATTTTCAAAAGGGCATTTGCCGCCGGTTCCGTCATGAGATGAGCATCAAAAATAATCACTACTTTCCAGCCAAGCTCCTGAGGGCGAAGATAGGTTTTGCGCTTTGTCTCCCGGATAAAGTTGATAGGTATATGTTTTGCATTGGGGATGCTGATTTTTTCATAGGGATTTCGGGCTTTATTATGGATGATTCCCTGGATTTCCTCCATATCCGCCGATGTGAATCCTTTGAACGGATCAGAATCGGCAGAGCTATCCTGTCGTCTGGGAATAGGGAAGACCAGCTCAAGGTTGCCGTGTTCAAGGCAGCGCATCTTACGGCAGGAGCTGCAATTGCCACAGGGGTAATCGGTTTCGGAATGGCAGTTTAACATTGCCGCGAATTCCAGCGCAAAACCTTCCATACCACTGCCTTCAGGTCCATAAAACAAATAAGCGTTGCCAACTCGTTTGTTTCTGATGATATTATGTAAAAGCGCCAGGTTTTTTTCCTGATTGATGAGAGAGAATAAGGTCATGATCGTCCTGCCAGCCATTCTTCAGGGTTCAACTTGGTCCGATTGCTCCAGATTTCAAAATGGAGTAATGCTCCACTCAGAGAACCGGAATCACCGACTTCCGCAATAATTGTATTGCGCGTTATATATTCTTTTTCAAATACATTTACATTCTCGACATGGGAATACACAGTATAAAATCCCGATCCGTGATCAATAATTATTGTATTACCAAATCCACGGATGTATGTAATTGTTGTAACGACGCCATCTAACACCGCGCGTACGGGAGTGCCTTTGCGAACTTTGATATCAATTCCTGAATTTTCTGTAATCGTTTTTAATATCGGATGTTTTTGCATTCCAAATTTTGAAACTACCTGTCCCGCAACGGGCCATCCTAATTTTCCTCTGCTGTCAAGGAATGGGTTCTCAGCACGTATACCGGCATGTTGACGTTGTCGTTCCAACTCCTGGCGGCGGTTCTCCCGTTCTTTTTCAAGGTCTGAAATTAGATTTAATAATTTTGCCGCGGCTTTTTCTTTAGATTTAATCTGGGCAATAAAGCTGTTCTTATCTTTTTTGGTAATCTTTAATTGTCTATCGCGTTGTTGTTTTTGTTTCGAAAGTGCATGCTGCCGTTCTTTTTTTTCATCAATAATTTTTTCCTGGTCTTTTAATTCAGTAATTAGCTGCATTTTTTTATTATTAATAGCGCTGATGTTAAGACGGATGTTTGTGGCGGATTTTTTATCGATATCGGAGATCGTCCTAAGATATTTATAGCGGTATATCGCCTGGTTAACCGATTGTGAAGTAAGGATTAATTCCCAATCGTTATAATCTCCCTGTTTATAAATGTGAACTATGCGCCGGGCGAAATTCTCTTTAAGGCTTTTCAGATTGTCGGATAAACGATTAATGGAGGATTTAGTCTGTTCAATCTGCTGTTCTTTTAGAGATTGTTCACGTTTTAATTGCTTTATTAATTTACTTGTCAGACTGATATCTTTTTCGTTTTCTTCTAATTTTGACAATAGTGATTTTTCTTTATTTTTCGCCTTTTCCAGCTGGATCTTTTGAGTAGCGAGCTCATCACGGATTTTCTGTAGTTCTTCGGATTTATAAGTGATTTTTTTATCGAGGTCTTCCTGAGCTTTCGAAGGAAACGGAAGTAAAATTAAAAGGAAAACAATGACTATGTATTGGTACAATTTTATAAGTTTCATACTGTTTATCAAAATAGCTAATGACGTGTGTAATTTCAAGATTATAAATTTTCTCTCCAATATTTTTATTCATTTGTACAAAAAGAATTGTATATTTGTTCATCAATTGTTATGTTTTAAAAAAAATGAGAGAGAAGCTATGAAAAATCCAATATGGGAAATCGTTGAATTCAGAAAAACAAAGACAAAAGACGACATCTTCAATGTGTTAAAAAATGTTCCGATCTTTTCAGATTTAAACAATAAAGAATTGAATGAAGTTGAAAAGATCATTCATCGCCGGGAATTCAAAAAAGGTGAACCTATTTTCCGTATGGGCGATCCCGGACTTGGGATGTACATTATCATCAAAGGCGCGGTTAATATCGTTGAAGAGAATGAAAATGGAGAATCGGCTACTTTGGCAGTATTGAAAGACGGCGCCTTTTTCGGCGATCTTGCACTATTGGACGAAGCGCCACGATCAGCTTCGGCAATCGCTGACGATAATTGTGATATATTAGGCTTTTTTCGTCCTGATTTTCTAGACCTGCTCTATCGTAAACCGAAATTAGGTATCAAAATTCTTTTTGCCCTGTCAAAAATTATTGGTGAACGGTTGCGCCGTACAAACGAACAGTTAACTCAACTCCAAAAGAAATAAAGGCATCCAATCATGGACAATTATTCATTTCAACTTTATTCCAAAATATTGAAATTATTCTGGCGGGTCTTTCTGATTATTCTGGGGATAGCGGCGTTGATTGTCATATTCCCATATGTTCGATCTGTAGTGATGATGTTTGTAATTTCATTATTGCTGGCGGTACTCCTTAATCCTGTCGTAGATTTTATGGAAAGCAAGGGAATTAATCGCGGCCTGGCGATTTTGATTACAATGATGCTGATTCTGGGCGTCATTATCTTTTCTGTCAGTCTTGTGATTCCAGGTATTATAAGCGCCGTCGAATCGCTGACATCGAAATTACAGTCTGATGTAATAACAGATTTGAATAAAAAGGTAGAAGATTTTTTCGCAGTTAATTTCAATAATGCCGAACTTGCCCGGAACGTTACGTCCAAAGTCAACGAAATCGGACTGAAATTACTCAGTAATATGGCAGAATTTTTCAAGAGTGTCGGTTCAATTCTTGCATCCGTTGCGATCGTACCGTTTATAACTTTTTTTCTGATCAAAGATATCAGGCAATTTAAGCGGAGCATGATTGCCAAAATTCCTAATAAATACTTTGAACTATCATTGAATATCTTTCAGAAAGTCGGTAATCAGGTAGGAAAATATATCCAGGGACAGGCTACCGATGCATTTATCGTCGGGTGTTTGACTGTCATCGGATTGTTTATTATCAATCTGGTCTTTGATAATCCAGTTTCCCAGTTTGTTTTTATAGGTATGATAGCCGGCGTAGCGAACCTGATTCCATATCTCGGACCGGTAGTAGGGGCAGTGCCGGCGCTTCTGATTGCTATCATCAGTAATCCACCAAATCTTGGAATTGTTCTGATTTGGATTGTTATCACTTTTGTGTTGGTTCAGATTATTGATAATTCCATCGTGTCTCCTATGGTAGTATCCAAAAGTGTCGATATGCACCCTTTGACGGTTGTAATAGTTGTTATCATCGGCGGGAATATTGCCGGCGCTGTAGGGATGCTGTTTGCCGTTCCTGTAACTGGAATAATCAAGGTAACATCCAAAGAAGTTATCTGGGGTTTAAAAAATTATAAATTAAAATAGCCGGAACACTCTATTATACTATCACTATATATTATATTAAAAGGACACCGTGCTTATTGTATTGAATAGGTGATTTATACAGGATCCTATGCAGTCCGACTATAATAAACGAAACTTTATTGATCAAATCGTTGTAATAGTACTCTTCCTGAGTATTTTATCTCTTTTTCTTGAGTACGGAATACGCCAGACAAGATTAATATTTTTCATTACAAATGTCTTGGATTATTGCATTGTCATCCTGTTTGTAAGTGAAGCGGTTCTGCGGATAAGCCGGGCTGACAAAAAATTAAGTCATATTGGGAATAATCTATTTGACCACCTGTTGCTTACTGTTATTCTGGTATTATTTGTATATACCCGTTATATGCGTTTCGTATCGGGTGGGGGAGAGATAACTCGTCTTTCAACAAATATCATTCTGATTCGTAACACGTTTAACATTTTAAAGATTCTCAGCCGTGTAAAACGATTAAACGCCTATATTAAATCGGTTTCCCGGCATCCCGCTCAGACAATTGCCTTCAGCTTTATCATTGTCATTTTGTTAGGAACGGTCTTTTTAATGTTGTCTATTTCCACCGCCGACAAGTCGCGCCTGGGTTTTGTCAATTCATTTTTTACAGCGACTTCTGCTGTCTGTGTGACCGGATTAATTGTCGTGGATACGGCGACAAAATTTTCGGTTTTTGGGAAAATAATTATTTTGATCCTGATTCAGATCGGCGGATTAGGGATCATGATCTTATCATACTTTGGAGCATTTGTCATAGGAAAACGGATTTCGATTGAAGATAAACTGGCATTGTCCTACTTGTTAAATGAACAGGATATGCAAAAAATTTCCAGTTCAATAATGAAAATCATTTTCATTACCTTTGGGATTGAACTAGTCGGTGCGATGCTTCTGTTCGGAGATTTCAATAACATTTACGGCGATTCCCTAACGGCGGTATTCTATTCCATATTCCATTCTGTTTCAGCCTTTTGTAATGCCGGATTTGCGTTATTTACTGATAGTCTTGAATCTTTTAAATCAAATATATCCATGAATTTCATTATTGCCGCTCTGATCATTACCGGAGGAATCAGTTTCTCGGTTATATTTAATCTGATCGAAAATTTTAAAACCAATGTTGAAACAAATATTTTCAGCCGGCGTATCCGTAAATCGAAACTCACTTTGAATACGAAAGTTGTCGTTATTTCGACACTGTTTTTGATCTTTGGTGGAATGTTGCTGATATATGGGATTGAGCATAGAGGTAATCTTGTCCGGTTTGATCTTAAAACTCAGTATCTGACAACATTTTTTCAATCGGTCACTTTAAGAACTGCCGGCTTTAATACAATTGATTTTACGACGCTTCGAATTCCGACGCTTTTCATTATGGTTTTTTTCATGTTTATCGGAGGGGCGTCGGGTTCGACAGCCGGTGGCGTCAAAGTTAATACGATTTCAGTTATATTTGCGTACCTGAAGTCAACAATGAATAACCGGAAAGAGACCACCCTGATGAATAATTATTTATCAAAGAGATTAATAAACAAATCCTTTTTAATAGTTATATTGTCGTTAGGTGCTGTATTCACCGGCACATTTATTTTAAGTTTAATTGAACCTTTTAAATTTGAGCGGATTTTATTTGAAGTCGTTTCGGCATTTGGTACAGTTGGGCTATCGACTGGTATTACCGGGAGTTTGACTCAAATCAGTAAAATAATGATTATCATATTGATGTTTGTTGGGAGAATTGGTCCGATGACGCTAATCATTGCCTTGTCACAAAAGCCTGATCAGATCCGGGTTAAATACCCTGAGGGTAATATCTTAATTGGTTAATTATCGGTAAAGGAGGAATGCATGGCTAAAGAGAAAATATTTGGGGTTTTCGGATTGGGGACCTTTGGTCTGGAAGTCTGCCGTGCTATATCGGAAAAAGGCGGCAAAGTAATAGCCATTGATAACCAGGTGGATTTGATCGAAAAAGTAAAAAACCAGGTGACTCAGGCGATTCATATTGATAGTACCGATGAACAGTCGCTAAAGAATGCGCCGATCGAAGATATTGATGTCGCCGTCGTTGGTATCGGACAAAATGTGGAATCCAGTATATTGACAACAGCAGTTTTGAAAAACCTCGGAGTTCCTTATATCATTGCCCGTGCCGTATCAGAAATTCACGGACAGGTATTGAAACAGATCGGGGCAACAGAAGTAATAAATATTGAAATCGAACAAGGCAAACGAGTCGCCGACAAACTGGTATCACCGGATATTATCGATAAAATCTATATCGGTCAAAATCAGATTCTTGCCGAAGTTATCAGTTCAAAAAAATTCATCGGAAAATCTATCTTAGAACTGGATTTGAGAAAAAAAGCGAATGTAAATGTCATTTCAGTGAAACGCACAAGCACTAAAATAGATGAATTGGGTAATCCGCTTGTAGAAGAAACAGTTGAATTCCCATCGCCGTCAACTATTATTCAGAAAGACGATATTCTGGTTGTGGTGGGACGTGAGAAAGATATCGAAAGGTTGAAGGAACTATAATGTTTTTAATATCCAAATTCCGCGTATATATGTTCTACGTGTTTGCGGTAGTGGCGTTTCTGTTAATCGGATTTCATGGCTACCTGACTTTTTCCCATGTTGAAGCCGGTGATGCACTGACGCTGAAATATTTTGCCGAAAATTTTATCTATTATGGAATCGTGCTTCTAATCATTCTGACAGTAATTTTTATTTCAACGCTGGTAAAAAGCAAAAATATTTACAGAGAGCTAGAAAAGGTAATTGAATTGTCCAGGCAGGGGAAATATTTCAGCGGAGATCAGTTGAAAAAACTCGGTAAGTTGGGTGATAAAATTATTGATATTAATTCACAATTGAATTCACTTAATGAGATGAAGTCGCTGAAAATCAGCAGCTTATCGAATACAGTTAATTTTATGCTTGATAAATCCAACCTGAGTGTTATAGTGCTGGATGCCCTGGGGCTTATAAGTAAAGTGAGCAGTCAGTTGTTAGCGGATTTACAGATTGAAGAGAAAGATATTCTTAATAAATTTGCCGAAAATATTCTGGATAATTTCAATTATTCAAGTGTGATGCTTGAACTGCGCAAGTCCAAATATATGACGCTTCAAAGTCCGTTAATGATTGACTCATTTGAAAAACCGATTGACGTATATATCGTTACTTTCCCGATCATGAATTATAAAAATGAACTTTCAAACTGTATTTGTACTCTTATCACGAAAGAAGAATTATCAAAATACGAAGTCGTAAAACAAGAGGTCAAACCGCCGGCAGATCAGCTGAAGATTCCCAGGGAAATGCAGGATCTACCGCTTTTTAAACGGTTAAAAGATATATTTCGTCATTAAGATAGGTGAAATTATGAAGATCATGCGAAAACGGTCAAAACGACCCGGCTTACCGCCGGGAACTCTCGTATATGTCGGTGACAATAAGAATGTAAAATCCACGATTACGCTTTTTGACTACAATTCGGACAGTATTAATGAAATTGAAATCCAGAATCCCGACGAGTTGGCAACTTGCCTGGCGGATAAAACAGTGAGCTGGATAAATATCACTGGTCTCAATGATTTGGATCTGATTGAAAAGATTGGGAAAATATTTGAAATTCATCCTTTAGTTCTGGAAGATATAGTCAATACGGATCACCGTCCGAAATTTGAAGAATATGACGATTATTATTACAGTATTGTAAAAATGCTGACCTATGATGATAAGAAAAAGGAAATGAACAGCGAACAGGTCAGTTTTATAATCGGGAAGAATTATCTGATAACCTTCCAGGAAATCGAAGGCGATGTATTTGATACCATTCGCGAACGATTACGGAAAAACAAAGGTCGTGTCAGGAGAGAAGATTCGGATTACTTATGCTATACATTAATGGATGCCACTGTCGATAATTATTTCATAGTTCTGGAAAATATTGCTGAAGAGACCGAACGATTGGAAGACATATTATTAAAAAATGCCAGCTCTTCCGTTCTGCAGCGAATTCACCAGTTAAAACGACAACTGATCTTTATGCGGAAATCGGTTTGGCCTTTACGTGAGATATTGAATAATATTGACCGGCTTGAATCTGATCTTGTTAAAAGTAGCTCAAAATTGTTCTTCCGGGATGTTTACGACCATACGATTCAGATTATCGATACGATTGAAAATCTCCGGGATATCGTCACCGGCATGCTCGATATTTATCTGTCGACGGTCAGCAACCGGATGAATGAAGTGATGAAGGTGCTGACAATCATCGCAACTATCTTTATTCCTCTGACATTTCTTGCCGGAATTTACGGCATGAATTTTCAGTATATGCCGGAACTGGGTTGGAAAATTGCCTATCCGATTGTTTTATCTGTCATGTTACTTATAGGAATTGGAATGCTGATATTTTTTCGTAAAAAGAAGTGGCTTTAAAAGGATAAAATAAGTTTTGAAGAATTTAATAAAATATTTCTTTTCGTCCGTTATTATTATTGGTTGTTTAGAACTATATGGACAGGTTAATACTGAGAGTCTTCGAAAGAAGGAGATCTCCGATGGTGTATATACAAAAATAACATTGAATTATGGCAACATTTCCGGAAATTCCAATTTTCAAAACCTTAAAACTGGAATCCGGTCAGACGTCGTTCATGGTGATTTTTCGGCCTTCCTAGTAATGAACCTTAATCGTGTAAAAAAGGAGGAAAGACTCTTCATTGACAAAGGTTTTGCACATTTGCGTGGAATGAAAAAAATAAGCCCAATTTTTGCCGGTGAGGTTTTTATTCAAAAAGGGTACGATGATTTTATCATGCTACAGTCCAGAGATCTGGCTGGGGGAGGTTTGCGTCTGAAATTGGATGATTGGTTTACTTCTGACAAATCGGTTGGGAATCCATCATTTTTTCTTGGAATCGGTGGCATGTGGGAAAGTGAAAAATTAACTATTCCATACGAAGATAAAACCATAATTCGTTCGACAAATTATTTTTCTGCAAAATATAAACAAAACAACATTGGCTTTACTTCGACCATTTATTATCAGTTCGACATCTGGCAGTTATCTGATTACCGTATTCTCGCGAGTGGAGCGTTGGAAATATCAATTACAAAGAAAATCGGATTTATTACTGAAATTCAATATCGGTTTGATAGTGAACCACCCCCAGATATTGTTGAATATGACTTGGAAATTGTTAACGGAATAACATTAAATTTTTAACACCGGCCAGTTCTATAATTCGAAATGAACGACAAATAGAATGAATTCCACTCCAAATCCCGACTTCAGTCGGGTGTGTAGCACGTATCTCTGAATCCACCCAATTCCGTCT
>JADHWC010000045.1 GCA_016783665.1 Fidelibacterota bacterium
ATAACAGCAGAACAAACCACATAACCAGCCCGCCAACATTTTTCATTTTTATCATCTCGTCGAATTCTTTTAATAATATACTATAATCCTTAAACAACCAATGTGGTAAATCCTGAGCTGAAGTGATATCCTGACTTGTAACTACCATAGTAGCCTCTCCGTCCATCTGCATAATTTTCTGGAGTCTTTTTAAGGATACCCACATCTGCCCGTTATCGATCATCGGCACATTTGTTTTGAAAATATGTACAACTTTGGCGTCAGCCGCATCAAAAGTGCCATTTGCATCCCGCCAGCGAACAGTGACAAAATCGCCTTTTTTTAGTTTGTTATTCTCAGCCATCCTCGAGCCAAGCATGACCGGAATTTCTTCTATATCCGATTTAAGATATTCAGTCGGAAGAGTGAGAACCTTTTGAGATGGTTCGATACCCTTGAATAATATACTCTGAACACGACCTTGTGGGTATATAGTGGCTTGTGCAACTAAGACCGGAGCATAATTATCATCTGATTGTAGTTTTTCATGTATAATTCCATGGGCATCCGTCAATGTAAATGGATCATAGGGATCGTAGTTTTCATGCCAATACTGACCACCACCGATCTCCTGATTCTTTGTATCCTCACGAGCCTGGCGATCCCAACCGTTGATAACACCCCTGTGCCAGATGATGACAAGGAAAGAGAGGGAGAGAACAAAGACATTCAGCCATGTCCTCAATCCCGCGCCGATAAGGTTGCGATAGGCTAATTTTATTGCTAACATTTTAAACTCTCCTTTTATTTTAATGTATATTCTTCAACTAACTCTTATAGATAAGCAACCACTATAACAATGGTTGATGGTTGATGGTTGATGGTTGATGGTTGTCAAGGATTAATCTCATAACTTTCAAAACCTTCCTTTACATTATAAACGGTAGCCTTTGACTTGCCTTTCAAATGTATTTTCCTTTCAATGCTTTTTATCAAATTTGCGAGTTGCTGTAAAGCATCATCATATCTTAAACAAATGCTTTCAGTTACGGATTTTTGTAGTAATTTGACATCACTGGCATATCTGATATGAGTCGTCGTTTCACGTGCTTCTCGACGACAGTAAAATAAAGAATGCAAATACTCTGTACTATATTGGGCATAAAATCCTTCCGTCATATTTGCACAAACGGACTCTGAAGCTTTTAATAATTGGATTCTTAGCCAATGAAAATCGGACCCATAATCTCTGGTTATTCCTTCTACTTCCGGTGCTAGCTCGTAGAACATCTGATACACAGGCATCTCTTCTACTCTATTAATCTTTCCCATTTTTTATCTCCATTAACCATTTACCATTCTCCATTAACCATTTACCATTCCCCATTAACCATTCACTATTCCTCATTAACCATTTACCATTCTCCATTAACCATTTACCATTCCCCATTAACCATTCCCCACTTTCTCAACCAATTCGTCTTGGGACACTTTTCCGTCAAAAAGAGAAACTTTCCTGTGCAGGTATTTTTTAACCTTGTCGTCATGAGTGGCAAAAATGAATGTGGTTTGAAATTCTGCGTTCAAATTTTCCATGGTTTGCAAAATATTATGTGAATTTTCAGCGTCAAGATTTGCTGTAGGTTCATCGGCTAAAACAATTACCGGTTTTTTAACCATTGCCCGCGCAACAGCAACACGCTGGCATTCACCGCCGGAAAGCTGTGCCGGTCTGGATTTTACTTTGTCAGTAAGTCCTACCCATTCAAGGGCGTCCATTACTGCTTTTTTTCTCTCTTCTGCGTTTTTTCCGAGAAGAAGTAAAGGGAATTCGACATTTTCATAGACGCTGTAAACAGGTAAAAGGTTGTAAGTCTGGAAGATAAATCCAAGGTGTTCATTACGCAATTTTGCTGCCTTCTTATGAGATAATTCACCAATTGACTGTCCAAGGACAGTAGTTTTGCCCTCACTTGGAACATCCAGAGAACCAATAATGTTTAGAAGAGTTGTTTTTCCCGACCCACTTGGACCGACTATACCGGCAAATTCGCCTTTTCCGAAAGTGAGGTTGATATCATTCAAAGCAGTGAATTTACCGCCACCGATAGGGAACCATTTGATGAGACCTTCGGTTGAAATAATTTTTGAATTTTCCATTTTACCTTCCTTTTTTTGTTATTGTTTATGATTTATAGTCATTCATTGTCATTAGCTCACTTCGTTCGCATCATTTGTGGTCATTTAACTTCGTTGTTATCTGTTCGCTCCGCTCACGTTATTGATAGTTATTAATCGTCATTGATTGTGTTTTTTTGCCAATAGAATTGATGTAATTATTTAATTTCACGCCAATTTTGTTGATTTCTTTATTGAAGTAATTAAATTCTTCTTCTTGAATTAACTTTCTGTTAAATGCTTTGGTAAGCCAGGTTTTTGATTCATATAAGGAACCCCTGGAATAATAACAAAAGTTTTTCACTTCTTTATAGTGATACCTTCCGAAACCCTCACTAAGATTGGCAGCCACAGAGTCGATTGCTCGAATTAATTGTTTTCCTATTGTATTTTTGGTAAAATTATCCCACTTAATGACAATATTCCAGACTTTCTCGCCGATTTCCATAGATAATTTGTATACATTTAATTCTTCCAATTTCACTCAGCTCTCCTAAATTAACAACTTAATGACTATAAATTACTACATAATGACTATCTAATAATTACAAATACCTTTTCAAAAACCCACAGAACATTGGCAACAATCAATGATTATAAATAAACATTAATTGCACGCCATACCCGGCGCCAAAACTATTCGCACCCATCAACGGTGATTCCGGGTAATTGAAGGCGCTCACGTTCAAAACCAGGCTGTCATAAGTTCGTTGCCAACCCACGTATTGATAAAAATCTTTCGTCTCCCAGGAATAAAATCCAATCAGCATTAAATTATCAAAAAATGTCAGCGGATAATTCAACATAATTGCCGACATTTGGATGTCTTGATCAGTAATATCATTATATCCAATTAATTCTTCTGTATAACGATTTATCATATGTTCGGTAACAATGTACAGTCCATTGCCGATACCAAAGGTATAATCGCTCCCCAGAGTCAATAGTTTGCCGAACTCATAAGAGTAGGTAATATCACTATGATCTATTACCGCCTCAAACCACCAACCAAGAATATAGTCCCAGCGACCGTCCAAACCAAATCTAAAGGCATCATAATCACGACGGTTTTTCACGGTTCTGGTATGAAAAGAAAATGCAAGCTCCCCATATTGAACAGGAATCTGTGCCCGCCCACCAAATTCAGGTGTCTTTGCCGCAGTAGGAGTAATTTCATAGCCTTTGGGTTCATCATTGCCATAGAGACTCCACAACCAGATATTGGCATTATTCAGAAAGTTATAACGATAACGCAGTCCGTAAACACCCTCTGTAATTTTCATTGGGTCTCGAGGATCTAATCGATCAAACCACATCAATGATCTCAACAACTGCGCCGGACCAAAGTTGATCTTCTGTAATCCGATTTGGATTTCCGACTGTTCCGTAGCATAGCGGACATTAAATCGATATAATTTCAGATTATCCCATGACGCTTCCTGATTCGTATGAACGAAACTATGGTATGACAGCTCTAAATCGAATATGTTCGCAGATGAAATCGTTTGGGATAGTCGTAATTGTGGAATATACTGCATTCCGGCATTGACCAGCCATTCATCATCGGAATATCTGCGTGTTAATTGAGTCGAAAACTGTCCTCTCATATCGAGTTCAACTGCAGCTACCCGGGTTGTTATAATTACGAGCAAAACAAACACCTGGAATCTGTATAAGACATTTTTCACTGCCGCTCCGATTCAGGAACAGGCATGACACCGTAATAAAGAAAATGGTTCACTTCCAGCGCGAATTCGGTATAGTCGGAATATATCGAAGCCAGTTGCTCGTCTTTAGCCAATTCCATCATCTTCTGAACAACCGCCAGAAAAAATTCCGGACGCATACTCTTGCGAACTTCGCCCCTCTTCTGGGCGCGCCGAATCATGTCCATGAACTTAACCATTACCTGGCTGAATATTTGGTTGTAGAAACTGTGTAATTCCGGAATCACTTCAAGGTAATCACGGATATACTCGTTACCCATTTCGGAAGTAGCATCTTCCTTCATTTTCAGCAGCACCTTAATCTTTTCCGTAAAGGGAATGTCGCGCCGGTCCAGTTCATCCAACTTTTGCATACTGTCGTCAGTCATCTGCTGCCACATATATTTCACCAATTCTATCTTATTGGGAAAATACTTGTAAAATGTCATTTTGCTGGCGCCGGCTTCCCGGCAGATTTCTTCAACTGTTACCTTCTTTATCCCAAATTTCTTAAATAACTGATCCGCCGCCTGAACAATCTGGGTTTTCTTCCTGGGTTCTTTTTTCATTGTCTTTAAAAGCCTTTGTAAGTTTACGATTATCATATTATCAAACATATTTCGTATATATTCTACGACATCGTAAAATCAATGTCAAGAGATAACTTACGAATATTTTCAATAATTACGTATATCGTAAATATTGCGGCACATCGTCAACTAAATATGTTTACTGTTTTTAATTTCATGGATTGTGGCGTAAATTAATATCAACAATATCAATGGATGTGTGAAAAAAGCAATCCAAACCATCGCCATATTTTTTCTCTGTATTTTTATCCTGCTGACGATCGCTGGTTTCTTCCTCTGTTCAAAAGTGGGAGAGAGCTGGATTCGCCGGATTGCAGAAAATCATCTGACACAACTTCTGGAGGTGCCAGTCAGCATTGGTATTCTGGAAACCAATCTTTTCAACCGGCTGCAGATTGAAGATTTTCGGATTTCTCAATCAGTTGATCAGCCAATCCTGTACCTGAAAAAAGCCGGTATCAATTATAACGTTTTCAAACTCCTGCAAAAATCTCTGGATATTAAAAGCCTCAACCTGGACAGTATGACTCTTTTTATCGAGAGAGACAGCAGCGGTCGCTTTGTTTTTGATTACCTGAACAGCCTCCTCAAACCGGATACAACCACTTCCCAATTCACTGTTGCACTGCAACAATTCCACATTGAGCGGTCACTATTCCAATATAACGACTTGTCCATTCCCCTGAATGGTGCCCTGGCTCAAACATTCATTCATGTCCGGCAAACCGCCGATTCCACTTATCAACTTCAGCTACGTAGCGCTCAGTCGAATATTACCATCAAACAAATACTTGTCGTTTTCAGTGATGTTCAGGTCGATGCCGATCTTAAAAACGGTAATATTACTCTGGCGGAATTTCAGTCGGTCTCAGCGGAATTGACACTATCCGGTTCGCTAACAACAACGCTGCCGGAGTTGGAAGCCTCACTCAGAATTCAGGGAAATCCACAAACATCACTGAAAACCTCGTTGCCTGAGCTGTATTCGACCTTATCACCATTTGACGGCGAAATTGATGTAAACATCAATGCCAGAGGCAAATTACCGGCACCGGATATTGAGCTTCAAGCAATTATTCCACAATTGACTATTTCAGGAACCGAATTCAAAGACGGTCATTTTGACGCTTCCTATTATTCGGATTCACTGATTGTCCGGCAACTCACCGCTAAAACAGATGGGGGCAGTATCACAGCGAACGCTTTCATCGTTAACGACAGCCTGTGGCAGCACTCGGCAACATTGTCGATCTTTAATCTGAATCTTCAGCAGATATGGGCAACAATATTTCAGAACCCGATCCTTCAAAGCGGCCTGTTTAACGCATCTATTACCACGAAAGGCGCTTTAAAAAACATCGCTTCAATTTCCTCGTCCGGTAATATCAGCCTGAGCAATTTGATAATGCTAGATAAACCTGTTCCGGACATCACTGCATCCGTTCAGCTTCAGGATGGCCAACTCAGCACCGAACTTCAAAACAATTTGACCCGGGGAACGATTACCGCCGATTTGTCAAACGAGCAGGTAAATGCCCGTTATTCATTTAATATTCACGAAATCGAACCGCTGGCACAACTGGCAAACATTACTGATATTTCCGGTCGGCTGACTCTCGACGGATCCATTATTGGTACGTACAAAAATCCGAAAATTAACGCTTCAATTTCCGTTTCCAATCTGAATTATCAGCATTTTCCAGTCGATGAATTGGTAGCTGACTTGTCGTATTTCGATAAAATAATAACAATTAACAGCAGTCAGTTCCGCGGTGAACTGCCCCGGATACAATCTGCCACTGCGCCATTTGGCCTCGATCAATTGCAAGGTGCTTATGCGTATCGCGGTCATCTGCAGGGCACTGTTCCGACACTTCTGGGAATGCTTGAAGTCGAAATGGCCCAACCCGGCTATTCGGGTTATCAATTTGACAGCGGCCAGATATCGATCGAATTTCAGGACGAACGTGTCATGGTAAAAGATTTGTCGTTGATCAAATCCTCCGGGCAAATCCGCAGCGAGGGTACTTTTTCAATCCCGGACAGGCAGGCAAATGCAACTATTCGACTCCAATCGATTTCATCGGAGAAACCGGATTTTGGAATAATTACCGGGAATGCCGATCTGAAAAATATGGACAATCTGGATATGACAATGAACGGCTCGTTGATCGATTTAAACCGGATTCGATTCTTTCTTCCGGATTTTCCGGAAATGGACGGAATTCTGGATTTTGGCCTTACACTATCGAAAAATATTGAACGGCCGGAGATTCATTTCCAGTCGGAAATTCACAGTTTTAATTACCAGCACCTGCAATATGACTCTATCGCCGCCAATATCGGCTTTCGTGAAAATCGACTAATCATAAATCCGCTTATGCTCAGCAAGCCCGGCGAAAAGATCCATCTGACGGCAGATGTGCCAATCTTCAAAAAAAACGGGCAATATACCATCGACAAAAAGGAAACCATTAACGGACGACTCACTGCAACGAATATCAATCTCGACCCATTTAATCCGCTGATTCCGGCTGATATTTTTATACAGGGGAAATCCAATCTGAATATCGCCCTTTCCGGAACAGTTAAAAAACCCGTTTGGAACGGTTCTATATCATTGGAACAGGGAGATGTACGCTGGACAAACGATCAGCCCCCATTAACCGATTTGATGCTGAAAATGAATCTCAATAAAGATGAAATTCAGGTGGAATATTTATCGGGAATTTACGCCGACATTCCGTTTCTGTTCCGGTCAACAGTCACCACCAAAAACTGGAAGCAATTTCAGAACAGGAGCCAAATTTCCGTTCACGATAAAGAAATTTTAACCATTAAGGGAAACTTTAATTCTCAAACCGTCGATTTGAACGCTCGTTTCGACGATATCAACCTGGCGGATTTCACAAATCTATATCCGGGTATTCATGCTCTTCAGGGATTGGCCAACGGCGACATTGCTTTTTCCGGTTCATGGCAAGAACCCGATGTCAACGGTCGACTAAATGTCGAAAAGGGGTTGTTTCGGGCGACATCAAACTCGCCGCCGTTAACAGATCTGGTTCTGAGAGTATCTTATCAAAAATCACGGCTGAACCTGGAAAATCTCAGTGGTAGCATTAATGATTTACCCTTCAGATCAACCGGCGAGCTTGACTTAATCGGAAAAGACGAATTTACCGGCAACTGGCGCTTAAACATCCAGGGCCGGGAAACCCTGGTTGCGGCAATAAATTCCCAAAAGAAGCAGATCAATGTTGGTCTGAACATAGATCAATTCGACCTCGCACTGCTCCAGAGTTTTACACCGGAAGAAATGATCACAGAGGGATATTTATCATCCAACATCAGCCTGTCCGGTTCTTACACAAAACCGCACATCAACGGATTTATTCGCCTTTCCGACGGCCTTTTTCGATTGAGTGACAATTCCCCACCGATTGAGGAGTTACAGATCGAGACTGTTATACAGGATACGATACTGGATTTCCATAATTTCACCGGCCTTATCCGGAACACTCCCTTTTCTTTTGACGGTCACCTGCAACGATTCGGCTGGCGGAAATTCCAGATCGTCTCCGTGTTCAATTTCGCCGATCAGAAAATTGTCGATATTGACGGACTTTTTGGACGGGACACATTGAATATTCAACTGTCAGTCGACAGTCTCAATTTGTCAATGGTAAAATCCTTCACCCACAATATTACCGACATTCAGGGGCAATTGATATCCAGCTTAACCGTTTCCGGAAAACCAAAGCAACCACATATAACCGGTAATATCAACATTCGGAACGCCAGCGTCGAAATTGATACCACTTATCCACGGATCGAAGCGCTGCAGCTGACAAGCACATTTCAGGATACCATTTTTACACTGCATTCCCTGGATGCAATTGTCAGTGGAATTCCCGTTCATACCCAGGGTACAATATATACCCGTCGTTTTGATAATTTTCTCCTGAACCTGAATGTCGTGCTCGCCGGCACAGACATTGCCCGGTCCGAATTCTCCATCACAAAAACCCATATAGACGGTTTTGCTGAAATCAACAATCTTAACCTGGCCAAATTTCAGCCACTGGTTAAAGATCTCGAACAGATCGGCGGAAAAATGAATGCCCGGTTGAAGGTTTCCGGACACCTGGCAGCTCCAAAATTTTCAGCAAACGCCACAATTTCCGAGGGTCTGCTTCAGATTCGCAGTGTTTCACATCTGATGGACTCCGTTGAAACCAGCATCACGGCAACCGATTCATTTCTGCAAATCAATTCTTTCACAGCATCTCTCAGCGGATTGCCGATTCAAATTACTGGACGGATCGATAAGACAGATATCCAAAGCTACAATCTTTATTTCGAAATGCTGAGTCGCAACCGGAAAATCCTTTATACAAATGGCACTTTAATGCCAAAATATACCGATCTCGACATCGAGATTACCGATTTGGATTTGAGCGTTCTGGAACCCTTTATCCCGGTATATCGCCTGGAAGGTCGTCTGAACTCAAAAATTCAAATCAGCGGAACACGGGTAAATCCCCGTTTTAACGGCAGCTTATACCTCAATAATGGTGCTGTTCAAACTGATTTTCGGCAGCCGCCGATTGAAAAAATTAAAATCGATGGACAGATCAGGGATAATGATATTCAAATAACACAATTAACCGGCTATTACCTGTCTAATGATTTTCATCTGAGCGGCAATGTCAATCTGGCGGAACGCCGGTCAGTCGTATCTGATCTAACATTTTTCTTGAACAGCCGTGAAATCGTATCGTTGGCCGGTTGCTTGGCTCCAACTCAAATAGATGCGCGTCTGAATATCAACAATCTTGATATCGGCATATTCAAGGATTTCAGGCCTGAATTATACCTGCTTTCGGGGGTCTTGAATTCCTCTGTCGCGATACAGGGTTCTCTGAATCAACCAAAAATTAACGGTGAAGTGACTTTCCACAGCGGCGCATTTCAGCTCAGCCCGGAAACTCCCGCGATTAGTTCCATTTCCCTGAAAACCACCTTGCGGGACACGGTCGCCCAGGTGGTGGATTGCCGGGCAACGATCCAGAACACCGTTCTTAAGCTGAGCGGCACCTTGGCTTCCCGGGACTGGACAAATTTATCAGCTGACCTTGTCGTCTTTGTAAATAACAATCCGGCCATTTCCGCCAAAGGACGTATCAGCGCTGATGACATCCGCATGAATCTGATGGTGAAACATTTCAATTTGAGCTATTTACAGCCATTTACCACCCAATTTCAGCAATTGAATGGCGATATCAACAGCTCGATTAATATAAATGGCTCTCTGATGCAGCCCATCATCGGCGGCAAAGCACGAATATCCGAAATCCGTTTTCAGCCGGCTATTATTAGTGAAACATTTACCGACGGTTTAATCAGTTTACGTTTTGAACAGACCCGCTTCATCCTCGATACCCTTGCCTTCAAACTAAACAAGGGCAGCATCACCGGTTCAGGCTATTTTGCCTATCGGGAAAAGGATATTGGCGATATCGACTTGAAAACGACACTGAACAATATCTCTGTCAGCCAGAAAAAACAGTATCTTGTCACTTTAAAAAACTCGACCCTGCGCCTCCGGCGAGAAAACAATTACTATAATCTGGACGGCGATGTTGTATTTGATGAAACCAGAGTTCAATACAATATCCAGCCTAAAACGCTGATTGCCATGGCCCAGAGTTCCCGGCGTCCAGGCACGGAGACATCACAATTAATGAAAAAAATCCGTATGAACATTCGAATACGGGACAGTAAAAACATCTGGATAGATAATAATCTGTCGCGGATTCGGCTTCGTCCTGAATTGGCAATTATAGGAACCGCTGCAAAAACCAACATCTCCGGTCGCCTGAAAGTTGAAGAGGGATATATCCTCTATCTCGACCGAAAATTCAAAGTAAAACAGGGAGTTATCGACTTTATTGATCCCAACACCATCAATCCGATCATCGATTTTACAGCAGCATCAGAAATCAAGAGTTATCAAACTCTGTCAAAAAAAGCCTATACGGTAACCATTACAATCACCGGGCCGCTGGACGAGGCAGTTTTTGATCTGCAATCCCAACCGCCTCTGGATAAGTCCGACATAATTGCACTGCTGACCTTCGGCGCCACCCGTGAAGAATTGATCGGGCGGGGCTTAGATTCCCGCAGTGGCGGTGTCGGAGCAGCAATTCAGGAACGGCTAACCGAATATTCCAGCCAACGGATTTCCAGCTTTACTTCCCAGAAAGTCGGTACCTTGCTTGGACTGGAAGAGATGTCGATTGAGGGTAATCTCTTCAGCTTCGGCAAATCCTGGGGACCGCAACTGGTGGCATCCAAAAAATTGACCGAACGAATGTGCGTGACCTATTCCACTACCGTCGGGCATACTAACGAACAGAATGTAAAACTGGATTATAAACTGAATGACAAATTTTCGCTAGAAGGCCAAACCGACCAGCGGGGCCGCTCCGGTCTTGATCTGAAATATAAACTGAAATTCAAATGATGAAACGACTTATTTTCAGCATAATATTCATCTGTATTTTCGATTGCAGCCTGTATGGCGCACTACCGAAAAAAACCCGGTTAAAGGTCAAATCCGTCACTTATCAGGGCAATGAACATTTCAAAGCAAGCCAGTTGAACAAGCTTATTATCTTAAGACCATCGACACTGATAGCGCCTGTCTATTACAACAATGAACTATTCCAGAGTGATCTGGCCGGCATTCCTCTGTTCTATCAGCAAAACGGGTATCTGGAAGCCCGATTTACCGATTATAATGTCAACATCGACTCAATTAAAAAGTCTGTAAAAATCAATTTTATAATTGATGAAGGTGAACTGACTCGCATCGAAGGCATCAGCATTCTTAATAATGCCGTCATTAGTGATCAGGACATCCAAAAAATAATTTCAGTCAAGGAAGACAAGGCCTTTAAAAGCCGAGAAATCGAAAACTCAACGCTGGCGATTCTCCGCAAATATGCCGAGATCGGTTATCTGGACACCGACATTAATCCGAACATCCGGATCAATAGTCAATCCCATACGGCTTTGATCGATTTTATTATCGATGAAAAGACCCAGTATCATATCGGTAATATTTCAATTACAGGCCTGGAAAAAACCAAGCCAAACATACTGCTTCGGGAATTGAATTTTAATGAGGGCGAGATTGTCAATTACTCCAAACTGCTCCAGTCACAACGCCAACTCTATCTGACCGGCCTCTTCCAGAGCGTATTCATCCGACCGGTAACGACGGAAGCCAATCTTCCCGACCCCAAGGACATCCTGATCGAAGCCAAAGAAATAACGTATGGAGAGTTTAATGTCTCAGTCGGTTCCGGCACTGTGGAGTACCTCCGTGTGAAAACCGAAATCCTTTATACAAATTTGTGGGGAACCGGCCAGAAAATCGGGCTCGCCACAAAACTCAGTTACGTCGATCACGGCATCAACCGCGGCATCGAGTTGTCTTTCACCGAACCATGGACCTTCCGCACCCGCTGGCGTACCGATCAGACTTCCACCTGGGAATATTTGAATGAACCCGGCTATAATCTGGAGCGTCTTGGCGCACGAATTGCCGTCGGGCGAAAATTTATGTACCGATCCAACAGCACTATCAGTTACCGGCACGAAAACAATCAGTTGAGCCAGAAGATTGCCAATATACCCGCAGATATGGAGAGTAAGATCCGCGCGTTGAAGCTGTCACTGGTTTTTGACAATCGCGATAATCTTTTCAATACAAGCAAGGGAAGCTATCTTGAATTCAGCAATGAAATGGCCGGCTCGTTCATGTACGGCACCAATTCCTTTTTCCGCTCCAACCTGCGGCTGAAACACTTCTTCTCAACCGAAAAAGGGACGGTTTGGGGAAGTTCCCTTGATCTGGGCTGGATTGATGCCGCCCGGGGATTTGCCACGGTTCCACTCAATGAACGCTTCTACGCCGGTGGGCCAAATGCGCTGCGGGCATTTGATTATCAGCGGGTAGGTCCGCTATCCGTATCCGGCAATAAGCGAATTCCGCTCGGCGGACGCTACCAGTTCGTCTGGAATGTCATCGAGATCCGTCGGCCGGTATATAAATCTTTCGGTCTGGAAGCCTTTGTCGATCTGGGAAATGTATGGGATGCGCCCAGAGATGTTGCAATAACCGATATCCGTCACAGCGTCGGAGCCGGCATCCGCTACAACTCACCCATCGGTCTGGCACGTCTGGATTATGCTGTCAATTTCAGCCCCCGTCCCGGTGAAGACAGAGCCAAAATCTATTTCAGCATGGCCCAGGCATTTTAGAGACATTATTCCAATCTTTGCGAAAGTTCCAAACTTTCGCAAAGTTCATTTCATGATTAGATTCTTTCAACCCAGATGAGATCAAGCGATTACACCTGTCAGGTTTATTAGATTTTTCCAATTCAGATAAGATTAAGTGATTACACCTGTCAGGTTTATTAGATCCTTCCAACCCTGATAAAATTAACTGATTAAACCTGACAGGTGTAAAGTTAGGTGTAGTAAGGCAAGTGTATCCTTATTTGACCAATAAACCTTTCTTAACCGCCACAAAGTTACCGGCTTCAATTCGGTAGAAGTAAACTCCTGAACATACATTCTTCGCATTCCATTCAACGGTATAATATCCGGCGTTTTTCTTTTCATCAATTAGTGTTTGAATTGATCTTCCACTAATATCATAAATTGTCAGTTTTACAAATGATGATCTGGGTAATTGATATGATATGGTCGTAGTTGGATTGAATGGATTGGGGTAATTCTGTGATAATGAGTATTCAGTAGGTATTCCTTGCAAATCATCTATTGATAATGTTCCAACAACAAAAGAAAATACTTCCGATGATGTTAAAAGACTATCGGTATCAATTGCCTCAATTTTCCAATAATATTGATTGTTGTCATCTAATCCCTCAGTCAAAACGAATGATGTATCTATTAAACCTTCAACAAATACGTCAACTTCTGAAAATGTTTCATCTTTAGAAATCAGAAGATTGTAAACGGCATAATCATTCGGATCGTTATCTGTAGCTTTCGACCATACAAACTCCGGCACTATCGGTAAGCAATTTTCACCATCTTTCGGTAATAAAAGATCAAACGGGTTGGGTGGTTCAAGTTCAGTATTGGTCCAAAAACACCAGGTATCTGTCTCTGTTTGTAAAAGACCGGAATCTTTGGCAATGACTTTCCAGAAGTAAGTAGAATTGTCCATCAGGGAATCCACAGGAATGAAATTATTTGAATCGGTCATCACCGTAACCGTTTCAGTAAATGACGAATCCATACTATAATACAGATTGAAGGTTAATTCACCTCCATCTGGATCGCCATTGTTTTCCCAGACAAATATTGGCGTCAGGTCAATTTCGACGCTGTATTCTGTTGGCGTTATTAGACTGAAAGGGTTTGGAAATTCATTTTCAGTGTTCACCCTAAATAACCGATATCCACCGGTATTTTCTGTTGTCGCTCCGTTTAAATCTTTTGCGATTACTTTCCAGTAATAGTTGGTATTATCCGATAAAGGAGATAAAATCCTATAAGATGTTAATGTATCTACGCTAATCAATTGAAGATCTGGAATTGAACTTCCGAAATAAAGATTATAACTCACCGTATCTAATGGGTCAGGGTCAATTGAAGCTTCCCAATCTAAAAGTGGGGTTAGGGTTATCACGTCGGCGCTATCAGCAGGAGAAAGCAAAGAAAAAGCATTCGGTGCATCATTGGCAGAATTGAGCAGGAAGGATGCCGCATCGGAAACGGTACTCTCTTCATATCCATCATTTGCCAAAGCCGTCCAACAGTACTGTCCATTATCAATCAATGTGGTTATTATCTGCCAACTGGTTGTATCGGTTGCTTCCGTTACCGCAGTTACAGAGTCAATCTTTTCAGTTAGAACTGCGTTACCGTAAACATTAAATGAATAGGTCAGATTGTCGTTTTCTGCATCAGTGCTGTTCAATATTTTTAGAACTATGGGAACACCTGAGACCTTGTTGTTAATTGGCGAAATTAAAACAGGAATTGATGGTTTTGAATTCATTCTGAATTGACGTGTTGACCAATCGCTCCAAAAATCACCGCCGGCAACACGAGCTCTTAAGTAATAGATTTCTCCATCCTGAAGTTCTTGTCCATCATAAATTACTGAGGTGTCACTACTGGCAATTTCTCCTGAATCCCACATATCAATATCCGAGAAATCAGAACGAGACGATACCTGAATATAGTAGTTTGTCTGGCTATCACCAAAACTATCGTAAAAGTTGTAAGTAATATCCGGTGAGTGAGTTACCAAATGCAATATGTCTTCATTTCCGCCAATATCCAAATTTTGAATCTCTATTACCCTTGTCATTGCAGAGACTTCTTTAGAATACCAACTTTTATTGCCATCATTATCAATTGTAATACCCGAAAAATAATATGTTTTACCAAGTTGTAATCCTGTTATTGTTACTGAAGTATCGCTTTTATCAACATTTATACTATCAGTATATTCATAAAAATCTGTAGTATCAGTATCATAGTATATTCTATATTGATTTAAATCAGACATTTTTGAAGAATTCCAACTTAATTTTACAAAATCATTTCCTTTATCGACTACCTGAAGATTCTGAATTGGGATAGGTGGTGCTGATGTAGAAGGGGAAGTTAACCAAGGATATATATTAACAGAAACATTAACACTGTCGCCTTTACCTGAGATGTTTTGAATGGGATGATAGGGACCTGAACTATTACCAAACCAATTATTTGTTGCTTCAATATTAGCAGAATTATTATTATAAATTGAATGATTCTGATTGACAAAGTTGCAGTAATCTATTATTGGATTTCCCGAATGTATATAAACCCCATCGCCATTAGTAGAGGAGTTGTTAATAAATGTTATATCTGTTAATATTTGAGATTGAGAGCAAAAACCACCATAAATTCCACCACCATAATGTGCTGAGTTGTCTGAAATAGTTACTCCTATTAATGTTAGTAATGTATAAGAATAAAATTCACAACAAATTCCACCACCTTTATCTGCTGAGTTACCCGAAATAATTACACCTGTTAATTTTAATGGTGACTGACTACAACAAATTCCACCGCCTTTATCTGCTGAGTTACCCGAAATAGTTACATTTGTTAACTTTGGTGATGAATTATTAACAGATAAAATTCCACCACCTTCATAGGCTGAGTTACCTGTAATAATTACTTCTTTTATTGTTGGAGATGAACCATCTCCACAATAAAATCCACCTCCTCCATCATCCGCTTTATTATTCCGAACGATTAACAGCATCAATTTTGGGCTACTATTCACAATAAATAATCCACCGCCACTATTTACATTCCCACCATTCTGCAAGGTAAAACCTTTTATCAAGGTTGTTGTATCGATATTAGCGTTTGATGGATTTATATGGATAACACTACCTTTTCCACCACCATCAATAATCGTATTGCTTGCATCACTTGCGCTAATAAGTTTTATCCCATTTTTATATGGCCAATAAATATTTTCCTGATAAGTTCCTGGTTGAACTAAAATGGTATCCCCTGAATTAGCTACATTTAAAGCAGCCTGAATTGTTGCCTGATCAGCAGGGACATTGATCGTACCTGCATTTACCAAAAACGAGGAGATTAAGAAAAACAAAAACGAAAAGATGACTTTTTTCATCGGTTTCCCTAAATTATTTAAGATTTTAACAAAATTGTTATACTTACCTTTCACGATCTTTTTTTAAAATTAGCAAATCGGAACACATTGATTTCTTCAAACTTTAATATGGCTCCCCTTTTTAATTCTTTAACTCTATATCTGTTTGCTTTCTTTATTATACCCGTTATGTGACTTTCAGGGTCAATATCAGTTACTTGGACAAAAATATCATTACATAAGTTATTGTCATTATCTAGATAGAGGACAACTTCATCGCCTATCTCGATTTTTCCTAGATCTTTATCTCCTACGCTTTTACAAAACCCAATATCTTCATATGGACGCCGTTTAAAAGTAATGTTATCTTTACACATAATAATCTCCAATCTTCTTATTTTTTCTGATAATTACTATCTGTTAGATATTGATTAAAATATTTTTTTTCTCTCTTTTTATCATTCCCGACAGCGCCTTTATTTTACCTGAAAATATTTAAAAATCTTGTTTAAAGCAATAAGAAATATTTTGATTTTAATGTATTCATCTTAAAAATGCTTCCCAAAGTCTCAAAATCTCAAAAAGTCCACAGCTTTTGCTGTTGGGTGCACGCGATTAGGTATGTTTATATGGTTTCTCAATTACGAATAAGTTATCTTTTTTATCATGCCACAAGTTTTTAGTATCTTTAAAATATTTCATACCGACTTTTTTTAGTAAGTTAATACTTGCTACGTTCTCGGAGTCAACGCGGGCTATTATTCGGTCAAACTCGCAGTTTTTAAATGCCTCTGATATTAGTTTTGTTACTGCCTCAACTCCGTAGCCTTTTCTTCGAAATTGAGGCAGTATTCCGTATATAATTCCTATCCCTTCTTCCGATTGATCCTTGATAAATCCACAAAAGCCAATAACCTTATCGGCGCCAAGTTCCCAAAGTGCTAATGGCCCTAATCCTGATTGTTGGTATTGATTAATTACTTGTTGAAGTTGTTCATTTGCTTTCTCACGTGTTATGGGGCTTCCAAGATACTTTTGGATGTCCTTTTCACTCATTAGTTCGTAATACGAGTTTCTATCTTCGACCCTAAATTCTCGAATAAGTATTCGCTCGGTTGTTAAGGGAAGTGGAAGTTTCATTCCATTCTATATCTTGGTTCTACTAAACTATCAGTGGTTCTGTTTAAATGTATCATGTGTCTCAATATCTTTCACAAAGTTCTTATTTAAATCTACATCTGGGTCGGGGCATGGCTCTTTACCTGCAGTTTCCAATATTCGTCCTACGAAATTGTTCCAATTGGCTAGACTTTTATACCACTCAAGCTCCTTCTGAACCTTAGCAGAGTTCCAGTCAATCTCATCTGTCTTAATGTTGAAAACTACAAGACGACCTTTCTGCTGTCCCGCAGTAAAGAAATCCCAGAAATCACTTCTTTCAATATTCTTATTTATCATATCAACCTCATTTGTTAGCCACTTAAACTGATTAGGTGTGAACTCTGTATTCCAATTCGCGGATTGATGACATGATTTACAAAGGGTAATACCATTCCGCAAAAGGTATCTTAGGTGATGAAACCAACTCTGAGGCCAAATATGGTGAGCCTCTAGCTCTGATGCTGCACCACATTGTTGGCACTTTCCGCCATCACGACTGATCACCGACGCGGCCCAATCGTGATGTTGCCGTGCGAGACTAACGTAGTAACTCTTTTTCTTTGACTTGATTGGGCGATAGCCCTTTACTGGAGGAAAGAGATCCCAACTCGCCCATGTGTCAGTAGAAACTGCAAACGCACGAATCCAATGCCGTTCCCAAGAGAATGGCACGAAATGCCTATCACGCATTCGTCTTAGATCACGTTCCCACACAAATGATACCTAGAAATATGTATACAAAACTCTTAATTGAGTGTTATAAATCCACATAAAATTCTTGAATTTTAACCATTAACAAAATAAAACTAAAAATTATTTTTCACCATAAATTGTTCTGCCATATTGCTTCCTCGACTGATTAAAAAACCTTTCTTTGCCGTTCTTTTTATCATTTATGACAGCGCTTTTACTTCACTTTAAGATATTCAACAATCCTTTTAAAGGCAAGAACTGTTTTATGCTTCTAGCATTACGACGCTCCTGCGTCAGAACTCAGTAAAATCAAACAAATGGAGTAAAACAATCGCAAATAAAATTTACATGAATTGTCATTCTGATGAAACGAAGTGAAGAAGAATCTCCGACGAAAAACCAAAGAGATTCTTTCCCACCGGGGACCCCGACTCGTCGGGGCACTCGTTCCTCGTTCAAGAATGACAGCTTTGATCTTTTTATTTGCGACTGTCCCGACCAGTCATATTTACTGAGTTCCGGTCGTGATATGAAAATCACACATATAATAAAAGAGACCAGATGTTTTGCCGGTCTCTTCATTTACGTTTATTATAACACAGCTTACTCGTCTTCGATCGCAGCTTGAGCAGCAGCCAGGCGGGCAATCGGCACACGATAAGGCGAACAGGAAACGTAATTCATCCCAACCTTGTGGCAGAACTTAACGGATGTGGGTTCACCACCGTGCTCTCCGCAGATACCGACTTTCAAATCCGGACGGGTACTGCGTCCTCTTTTAGTGCCCATTTCGACCAGCTGACCGACACCGCTCTGATCCAATACCTGGAACGGATCGACTTTTAAAATACCTTTATCAATATAAATCGGCAGGAATGTGCCGGCGTCGTCACGGGAATAGCCGAAGGTCATTTGAGTCAGATCATTGGTGCCGAAGGAGAAGAATTCGGCTGTTTCGGCAATTTCATCAGCCGTCAAAGCGGCGCGAGGAATCTCGATCATTGTGCCCACAAGGTAATCGATCCGATCGCCTTTTTCTGCGAATACTTTTTCAGCTGTGGCGCGGATAATCTCTTCCTGCATCTGGTATTCCTTTTTTGTGCCGATCAGCGGAACCATGATTTCAGGTTTGGCGTCGATGCCTCTGGCTTTGCAATTCAGAGCGGCTTCAATAATAGCGCGGGCTTGCATTTCCGTAATTTCCGGATAGGTGTTACCGAGACGACAACCACGATGACCGAGCATAGGATTGAATTCTGCCAGAGAATCAACTTTATTTTTAATCTCTTCGACTGAAATGCCCATTTCCTCAGCCATCTCTTTCTGATTGGCTTCTTCGTGAGGCACAAACTCATGCAGCGGCGGATCGAGCAAACGAACCGTTACCGGCAATCCATTCATGGCTTCGAAAATACCCTCAAAGTCGCCTCTCTGAATTGGTAACAGTTTGTCCAGCGCTTTACGACGACCGGCTTCATCTTCGGCTAAAATCATTTCCCGGACGGCTTTGATTCTGTCGCCTTCGAAAAACATATGCTCTGTACGAGTAAGACCAATACCCTGAGCGCCAAAATCTCTCGCAACTTTGGAATCATGAGGCGTATCGGCATTGGTGCGCACAAGCATTCTGGTATATTTTTCACATAGTTCCATGAGTTTTCCGAAATATCCGCTGAGTTCCGGATCCACGGTTTCAACTTTACCTTCCAGCACTTCACCGGATGAACCGTTAAGCGAAATCCAGTCGCCTTCTTTATATGTAACGCCGTCTGACGTCATTGTGCGACTCTTGTAATCTATTTTTATTGAACCGGCGCCGGAGACACAGCATTTACCCATGCCGCGAGCAACGACGGCAGCGTGGGAAGTCATACCGCCGCGGGCAGTCAGAATACCGGTAGCGGCGTTCATTCCGGCTAAATCTTCAGGAGAGGTTTCGATACGGACTAATATAACTTGTTCGCCTCTGTCAGCCCACTCCTGAGCTTCATCGGCAAAGAAAACTATTTTACCGGTGGCGGCGCCCGGAGAAGCCGGGAGACCTTTGGCGATGACTTTAGCTTTGTCCAGCGCATCGGCATCAAAAACCGGATGGAGAAGTTCATCGAGTCTATTAGGTTCTACGGACATAACCGTGGTTTTTTCGTCGATCATGCCCTGTTCCAGCATTTCCATGGCAATGCGAACCATAGCGGCGCCGGTACGTTTCCCGCTGCGGGTCTGCAATAGCCAGAGTCTGCCGTCCTGGATTGTAAACTCCAGATCCTGCATATCTTTATAATGATTTTCCAGTTTGGTTTCAATGTTCATTAGCTGTTTAAAAACCACCGGCATGGTCTCTTCTAATGAAGGATATTTTTCTTTTCTTTCTTCTTCTTTTATAGTGGCAAGTTTTGCCCAGCGTTTGGAGCCTTCCAGTGTGATCTCCTGAGGTGTGCGGATACCCGCTACCACATCTTCACCCTGGGCATTGATCAAATATTCACCGTTAAAAATATCTTCTCCGGTTCCGGCGTCACGGGTAAAGGCAACACCGGTGGCAGAATTTTCGCCCATGTTTCCATAGACCATAGCCTGAACGTTTACCGCCGTTCCCCATTCGCCTGGAATACCATTTAACTTCCTGTACACGATCGCTCGCTCATTATTCCAGCTGCCGAATACAGCGTTGACAGCGCCCCTTAGCTGATCCCAGGGACTTTCCGGGAAATCGTGTCCGGTCACATTCTTGACGGCTTCTTTAAAACGGGCAACCAATTCTTTTAAATCATCGACAGAAAGATCGTTGTCGTTTTCTATGCCTTTTTCCTCTTTGATATTTTCAATAATTTCTTCAAACGGATCGATGTCTTCCTTGCTTTCCGGTTTCATACCAAGCACTACGTCGCCGTACATCTGAACGAAACGCCGGTATGAATCCCAGGCAAATCTTCCATTGCCGGATTTTTTAGCCAACCCGGCAACGGCGTCATCATTTAAACCCAGGTTTAAAACAGTATCCATCATACCGGGCATAGAAGCGCGGGCGCCCGATCGTACGGAAACCAGCAGTGGATTTTCATGATCTCCAAATTTGGCGCCCATAATATTTTCAATATGTTTCACGCCAGCTTCGACTTCTGCCTTAGTCATCGCGACGGCTTTGTCTTTACCTTCATTTGAATAAATAGCACAAACTTCCGTAGTAATCGTAAATCCGGCGGGAACCGGAACCCCGATTAAATTCATTTCAGCAAGATTAGCGCCTTTACCTCCCAACAGATTTTTATCGGAAGCTTTTCCTTCGGCTTTTCCCGCACCAAACAGATAAACATATTTAGACATAAGAACCTCTTTTTTTTATCAACTATCAAATTTAA
>JADHWC010000046.1 GCA_016783665.1 Fidelibacterota bacterium
CGCCCGGCGAATTCCATATATATACAGATCAAAGACTTGATCCTCCGGAACAGCATATTCTGAGTGATATTGACAACGAATTGCCTGCCTTACCGGAGAAATTTGCATTGTATTCCAATTATCCGAATCCCTTTAATGCCGGCACGACATTTCGTTATGATCTGGAAAAGCAATCGGATATTCATTTTCAAATATATGATATTCTTGGACGACAGGTTTATTCACAGTATCGATATGATCAACCAGCTGGCAGGTATTCATTTGCATGGGAGGGAATTGATTCCGATGGTCGCGAACTCCAGTCCGGCGTCTATTTCTTCGTGATACGACGGAATGATACTGAAAAAATCCAAAAAATCACGCTGCTGAAGTAAGGAATAGAGGATTTAAAATACCAGCTTCTCAGGCGGGTGTTATCTCAATATCTTGATCTTAAAAACGCTAAGAGACCAGGCTTGAACCCAAAGCGCGTAAACGTTGATTTCCCTGTTTGGATGATAAACTCTCTTGATAAGGAAGCCAGACGACTCGGTGTGACCAGGCAGTCTATTATTAAAGTATGGATTGCTGAGCGGTTAAAGCACAGCGCCATATAGAATCTCTATAAGAAATCTTTATCACAATAAAGGCCAGATCTTACAAATCGGGCTTTTTCGTATCTTAACTTTTTATGAGCTTTAAGCCTTCGGAAGGTTTCTTTTCCATGGCACAGTCTTGAATCATATCGAACAACTGCATTGGAAACCCATTTAGCCTTTGCTACGCTACGGCGGAAATGGGTTTTGGAGTAATTGAAAGTTCCGTCATGAACTTTCTCATGACGGTTTTATATTCATCTGCTATGAATGAGCTTGTAGCAGAACTATACGAATTCACAAAGCGGTTTTTCTACTTGTAACAAATATAAAATATGAATATATTAATATATGAATATATTGGAGGTGTGTTATGCTTAGGAAATTAGGAAAAAGTAATCAGGTTGCATTACCGAAAGAAATTGTAATTAGTCTTGGTTTGAAACAGGATGACTATCTGGATATATATACGGAAGACAACAGAATTATTCTTGAACCAAAAATATTAATTCCGAAAGATCAGGCATATTTTTATACCAAAGAATGGCTGGTTGATGAACGGGAGGCAGAAAAAGATATTGAAGAGGGCAGAATTACAAAATCAAAAGATATTGATAAACTTTTTCAGGAGTTGGATAAGTAATGAATATTGAAGTTACCCGCACTTTCATAAAACTCTACAGAAAACTTGACCCGGATGTAAAATTACAAGTAAAGAAGACTTTAAGACTTTTCCAGGAAAATCCATTACATCCGTCGCTGTATAATAAGAAAATGGCCGGTCAGAGCAATATATATGAAATTCGTGTATCAAGAAATTATCGAATAACCTACTCAAAATCAGGGGATCTTATACTATTGAGAAAGGATGGAACTCATGATATATTGAAAAAGCCCCGATAGATTAGATTGAAAGTTTCGTCATTTATCCTTCCGAAGAGCTTTAAGCCTTCGGAAGGTTTCTTTTTTTTATGGCACAACTAAAATCATATCAAACAACTGCATTGAATGAAAAAACGCCTTGTTTTCAAATAAGGATATACCAACATTTTACTACACCTGTCAGGTTTAATCAGTTAATCTTATATGAATTTGGAAGGAATTAATAAACCTGACAGGTGTGATCCGGTTTTACTTTTTCCGGCTACGGGGTTGCGCTTCGTGGTTGTAAACCCATTTTGCCTTTGCTGCGCTACGGCGGAAATGGGTTTTGGAGTAATTGCTGCTTCTCATAAAAGAGGTAAGAAATGTTAATAAACATTAACCATCGCCTGTCCCTTCGGGGAATTTAATCAATGGGCTAGAATGGCTTCCACCTATTGTCCAGACTTTAGAGAGTAACACACCCCGTCCGGCAGCTGCCGGACACCCCTCTTATTAGAGGGGAATATTAAAATACCCCCTTAATAAAGGGGGAATAAAAGGGAGATGTTACTTGGTGTGTATTTTAACTTCCAATCGGAGTACTCACCGGATGAATTCAGTTTTCGTTGTGGGTAGCACCCGACCCACTCAATTCCGTCTACTCCCGCCTTGCGGGATACGCCGGATAAAAAAATTGCCTGCCTGGCGGCAGACAGGAGAGGTTAATGTTTATAGTTTCGCTTCGGGGTTGTGATGTGGAAGGGTTACAGAGTAAAGCCCTGTTGCCAAAAGGAAATTATAAAACCTGACATGTTTGCGGCTGAGTAGTTAAATTTATTACATGAAAAAATTCAGTCTATATATCCATTTTCCATTCTGTATTCATAAATGTCATTATTGTGATTTTTACTCCGTAATATTAGATCCGTCCGCAGTAGATTCATGGGTAGCAGCCTTGTTGACAGAAATTGATTTGTATAAAGCGAGATTTGGAGATTCTCAGATCGAGACAATCTACATTGGAGGCGGAAGCCCCAATCTGATCGGATCGAAAAAAATCCGATCTATTTTTGCAAGTTTAAATACTTCTTTCAGGCTTAAAAATGTCATGGAACTTACCGTTGAGATCAATCCGGGAGGAGCAAAACCCGATTTTTTAAATCAATTGAAAGACATTGGCGTGAACAGGGTCAGCGTCGGCGTTCAGTCTTTTAACAATAGTGAATTAACAACGCTGGGACGTATTCACCAGGTGGAAGAAGTCTTTGCCATATTTAGAGTATTAAAAAAGATTGGATTCGATCACCTAAGCCTGGATTTGATCTTCGGGATTCCCGGTCAGAGGCTTGGTTCATGGGAACGGAGTCTGCAACAGGCAGTTGAAATGGGAGTTGATCACCTGTCGCTATACAATTTGATTTATGAGGAAGAGACACCTTTTTACGAATTAAAAGGGAAGAAAAAAATTACACCAGCAGACTCCGAACTGGAATGGCGGATGTATGAGCTTGCCCATCAATGGTTGGAAAGTCGCGGCTTTCAACATTATGAAATTTCCAACTGGGCAAAACCAGGTTGTGAATCGGTTCATAATAGTTCTTACTGGAAGGAAAGTTATTATCTTGGTTTAGGACCTGCCGCGCATTCCTATGATGGTATTAGCCGGTGGTGGAATATGCGCTCAGTTGATGCGTATATAAAACATTTATCAGAAGGAAAATCTCCAGTAGAAGACCGGGAAGAATTAAACGAATACGACCGGGAAATTGAGTTTCTGTTCCTGAGTTTAAGAACACATAGCGGATTGTCTATCGGGAAATTTGAAAATCTGTTTCTTATAGATTTTAAACGAGTAATACAGAAACTGGCGCAACGGATTGACAGTGATGAATACTGGATATTCGATGGGGATAGTTTTAAATTAACATCTGCAGGATGGTTTGTGTGCGATTCGATCACAAATCAAATCCTGGAAATTACCGAGGAGGTCAGAAATGATCATAAAAAAATGTTCTGAAGTGCCCTTAGAAAAAATCGTTGAAAAAGGCGTCAGCGGCGTCAGCAAACAGGTGTTGCTGGGACCTGAAGATGGAGCGCCGACGTTTACCCTGAGACGTTTTACAGTTGCACCGGGCGGTTACACCTTTTACCATACTCACAACTTCGAACATGAAGTATATATTCTTGCCGGAAAAGGCGTCGCGCGAAGTGAACATGATGAAATCAGCATATCGGAAGAATCCGTTATTTTAGTCAAACCCAATGATGTTCATCAATTTGTAAATACAGGCAAAGACGACCTTATTTTCCTGTGCATCATCCCGAATCCTGATTAGCAATGAACTTTTTTTCATGTGTGCTGTATAATAATGACTTTCACCCAACCAACTTGAGGAATTAATGAAAAAAGAATCCCGAAAATTACATGTAAAACCGACAGTCAAGCAGGAAATAAAATCCTGGGGACTGATCATTTTAATCGCCCTTGGCATTAAACAAACCATAATTGCCTCATATCATGTTCCCACCGGTTCCATGGAAAATACGATTATGACCGGAGATTTTCTGTTTGGGAACAATTTTATCTACGGGTCCCGCACACCGGATTGGATAGGTATTCCGTACACACGCCTGGGTTTTCATATTCCCTGGTTCCGTTTGCCGTCGATTAAAAAGCCCGCTCAGGGAGATATTTTAATATTTAAATACCCTGTGGATCCCTATGTTCACTACGTAAAGCGATGTGTCGCTGCGCCGGGTCAAACAATTGAAGTAGTTAATAAAGAAGTATTTATCGATGGGGAACGGTTTACAGATCCACATCATTCGAAATATATCGGACCGACAACATATTCAAAATACTGGAAAGATTTTAATATTTTTCCGCGAGGCGCCGGAAATCGGGATAGCTATGGACCTATTTATGTTCCTGCAAAAGGAGATACGCTTCGGCTGGGCGAGTTTCCAACTCAGCTTTTAAAAAATGTTGTGGAATTATCCCATCACACGTTCTATGTCCAGAATGGTAAACTGGTTATCGATGGGATTGAACAGGATTATTATATCGCAGAGCAGGATTTCTACTTTATGATGGGCGATAATCGTGACAATAGTCTGGATAGCCGTTTTTGGGGTTTTGTGCCTTTTGATCTGGTTGTTGGCAAGGCAATGATCGTCTGGCTTTCATTTGATAAGACCATGCCGTTATATCGAATAACAAAGATATTCCGTTGGAACAGGGTCGCTAAAATCCTGTCGTGAGAAGCTAAAGTCTAGAGTTGTTTGACGAATTTTGAGGATGGTGAGATTTTCCCACTCGTTATAAAGCCCCAGCTTTGTAATGAAAAGTCATCCTTTATCAGCATTCCCAAGCTGGGGCTTGGGAATGAATTATTGGGCTTGGGGATGAGTGAAAAGTTAGAGGGTAAAATGGATAAATACCATTCCTACGCTGGAGCATCACAAAACATATCAAATGTCGGGATAGGGGAAGAATGATTAATCTCGAAGTGGGGCTTGCCTCGGGGTTACCTTTTTTTATGGTTACGGGGTTGTGCTCCGTAGCCAAAGTTCGTGAAGAATCTCTCGCTGAATTAATCCGGTCCATGATTCATCTAATAATTTGCGACATTTCGAACCGGGAGACGACCAGGGATCGAAGCTTTGTTGCTGTCAATTACATTAATTTCAGTATGTTATAATGCTTTGTGACTTTTTACGAAACCATCAAATATACCTTTTAGTATCTAACCTGAATAATTCTTGCTGAGTGCTCGGGATTAATTTAAAGGTTACGTTAAATGGTTTATCATTTTTGGACATTATATAAATTCCAGAGCAGCAGCTTGTGAGTTTTTCTGAATGCTTCAAGGTCTTTAGAGTAAGCTTTGCCTTTTCTAAGATTGCTGCTATAATACAGGACAAATTCTAATTGAGAATTTGTGTTATATTCGCGGTCAAACTGAGCGGCAATGTTGTTTGCAGGCAGTGTTAGAATTCCCATGATCTTAGATAAGTCAAGGGATAAACCGTTTTTCCGCGGAGCCGGTTCATAACTTTTATAGATTAGCTCGGCACAGGTCAATTCATAATCAGACAGCATATTAAACATCCAATCGTACTCGCGCCCCCAGAATTGAAATGCAATTTCGATAGCCTGGGCAATGTCTATTTTATTAAGTCTTGGGCGCAAACAGGCTGCATGATCGGATGTTCCGACTGTTTTTGAGACGGAGTGAAATACAATGCCCTCCTTAAGACCTTCAATAATCCGATTATATTCACCACCCTCTCCGGCTATGTAGGCGGAATAGGCTTCGGGATAATGTCTTTCCAGGTAATCTGAAAAATTGGCGCATTCGGGATCTTTATTACGATATAAATCGACGATTTCAGATGTATTGCTCCAACTCTTTAATTCTCCCGGGCTTCCAATATATAAAGCGGCGTGTGTCCAAAATCCCGGTATTCCCAGATTTGACAGATACCATTCTTTTCTTTCTAGTAAAATATCACCCGGCTTTGCTTTTTGAATGAGTTTTTTGCATTGGCGTTCTGAAATGAACCCGTCTTTGCGATGTGTAAAACGGGTGAGTCCCATGAATAATGCGAAATTTTTTTGAACAGGAAAAAGTACATCCAGAGTCTTGTCTTTAAATGTATCCAGAATATTTTTAACTAAGTTGGAAATTCCTTCTGATTCCAGTTTTTGTTTGCAAAGGGGGTATCTTTCTTCAATTAGTTTTACAAGGTATTGCCCGTCTTTATTTGATCGAAGATTCTCTGTTGAGGCTGGTGCTATAGGGTACTTTTTCAACATTTCTTTGTAACTAGAATAACCTTCTGCCAGCTCGTAAAACTCCTCAATATGTACAATTTGCCATTTTATGTTTGTATATTGCCCTCGGGGAATACCGTACTCCGGAATTGGTTCGTCCAATAAAATTTTGATGGGAGCGATATTAGCGGTATTTTCAATAATATCAAGCCCGGAAGAATAGAAAAGTAAATAGGCAGCATAACTTATAAGATAGGCATCTAACTGATCTCTTTTCTTAAAGCTGTCAACGTGTTTATATTCTAAGATGAACTTTTGCAATACAATAGATAAATCTAGATATTGTGCCCAAATTTGCTTGATCTCTTTTCTTTGTGTATGAGTGAGAATCGAGGGTTTTTCATCTCTAATTGACTTAAAATAGCCCTCCGTAAAATTGTGCAGATTATTCATCTTCCGATCTATTATTACCAGCAAACTTGCATCAGAAACAATTTTTTCACGAAGAGCTGGTCCCCGCAGATCAGCAGGCGAAGAATGGTTTTTGGGTATCGTAAATTTCTTGCATCCACTCATAAAAACAGATGCGATCAAGATACCAGACAAGGTCACAAGGTATGGCAGGGCGCGCCTAATATTTCCGCTATTGTTTTTAAATATTCGAAACCTGTTCATTCTGCTTTTTTGATTTGGTATTTGTTTTTGATCTGTCAAACAATTTGTGAATTTTTCGATATTGATATTAATCCAAAGCTGTAAAGCATGCGTGGGCTCTATATGGCTATTGTAAATTGAATTTATAGAAAAATATACGCCAGAATGACTGCTACTAACAGTCCCGGCAGCATATTGACTACTTTGATCTCCTTAATTTCGAGAATGTTGATACCAAGTCCGATCAGTATTAAACCACCGACTGCCGACATTTCATTGATCACAATTTCATTAAAGAATTCACCCAGCCAGCCCGCGAAAAGGGTCAATCCACCCTGATAGATGAGCAGTGGGATCACTGAAAAAATCACACCGATGCCCAATCCTGCGGATAATACAACTGATGAAAATCCATCCAGTATAGATTTGGAAAGGAGTAGGTTAGGTCTGCCGCCCAGTCCTTCTTCAAAGGCGCCCAGAATTGTCATAGATCCCATGCAAAAGAGCAGAAAGGCGGTGATCAAACCGTCGGTGAATTTATCATTATCCGATCTGACTTTTTGTTTAAGATAGTCGCTAAAGCGATCCAGGGCGCTGTCGATGGAGAGTAACTGTCCGATAATTGAGCCGATTACGATACTGAAGATCATGATGAGATAATGATTTGTCTTAGCAGCCATGGTAAATCCCAAGAACAGGGTAAAGAGTCCGATTCCCTGAAATACGATTGTTGTAATTTTTTCAGGTAATCGCTGATGTAGGATTAAACCGATCATGCTGCCCAGGATGACCGTAGCTGCGTTAATGAGGGTTCCCAGCATGGATAATTAGGCTTTTCCCTCGGGAATGATAATCCAGCCGATGATATAGGTAACCACTAATGGAAAAATCCCTGTAGCGATAGCGGCGAATACAAACAGCAATCGAATGACTGTGGGATCAATATTAAACATTTCACCTAATCCTCCGCAAATACCTGCGATTTTCTGATCGGTAGTCGAACGGTAAATCTTTTTCATGGTTGATCTCCCTACTCCAAAATCATGGTTAAAATATACAAGTATTTAGAGTACAGTAACAGTCAAATTTGTTGTCAAGATGATAAATCCGAGGCAAATTTTTGTGAGATGTTTAACATTCGTTAATTAATTTTAAGAATTGTTTGTAAGGTATTGCCGTCCAGCTTTCAGCCTGCATAGCGCCGTTTTCCCGACTGATCAGGGACACTTTAGTCGCTGAAATGGCATCCGGGGCTTCGTAAATGTCCATAAAGTCGTATTTACCGAGCAGGGCATAATGGGCAATAAATTTGACTTCCGGGCATTTGTGTTTTACTTCATCCAGCCACTGCCGTCCCAGCTGTTCCCGGTTTTTCATTTTGGCTGACATTTCCGGGGATAGTTTGGTCATGAGTACAAAAGTTTGCATAACATCCTCCGTTTGATATTTCATACTTAATTTTAGGAGAAAAGCGTTAAAAATTCAACAATTATTACGAAAGAAAAATCAATTATCGCTCATCTGATCTTAGTTATAAGTTGATTTAAATTGCTATTCTCGTATTATCGTAACAATCTGGTATTTTATCAATCCGGACAGTTATTAATTGCATTAAGTACTGTTTCATAGTAATATTAGTCATTAAAACAGAATAAGAGGGGAAAATATGATGGAAGCGTTAAAAGAATTCTTTAGTCCCGAAATTATCTGGTTCATCCTTGGACTGGCAATGTTGCTGTCAGAATTTATTATGTCCGGGCTGATTATCGCCTTTTTTGGATTTGGAGCCTGGGTTGTGGCAATATTATGCCTGATAATACCTGGAATGTCAATTAATCTGCAACTGTTTATTTTTATTATCTCGTCCGTTGTATTGTTATTGGCTTTACGGAAGCAGGTTGCTAAAGTGTTTAAAGGTTTTGAAAAACAGAAGAATGTCGCCGCTGAGGATGTGGATGATTTTATCGGACACAGAGCAACGGTGGTTAAAGAAATCGGTAAAAACAAAAAGGGGAAGATCGAATTCCACGGCACGAACTGGGATGCCGAAGCCGATGTCGATATAGCCGTCGGTGAAATGGTGGAAATAATTGGCAAAGACAGTATAACGTTAAAAGTAAAATCAGTGGAATAAGGAGGATATTATGACGTCGTTTACAGTAATATTGATAGGTATTATTCTTTTTGTCTTAGTTGTGTTTTTTCGGACGATTCGAATCGTTCAACAGAAAGTTGCCGTTATTATTGAGCGGTTGGGAAAATATCACAACACCCTTGAAGCCGGTTTTCATGTGCTGCTTCCGTTTATTGACAAGGTTGCTTATAAACATACGCTAAAGGAGCAGGCGATTGATGTGCCGCCGCAAGTATGTATTACGAGAGATAACATTTCTGTTGAAGTGGATGGGATCTTATATATGCAGGTTGTGGATCCGAAAAAGTCTTCTTATGGAATCAACAATTATCAATTTGCATCAACCCAGTTGGCTCAAACGACAATGCGCAGCGTGATTGGCAAGATGGAACTCGATAAAACCTTTGAAGAAAGAGACACAATCAATAGTGCAATTGTTGAGGCAGTTGATAAAGCCTCCGATCCCTGGGGCGTCAAAGTTACCCGCTACGAAGTGAAAAATATCGTTCCGCCGCAGAGTATTAAAGATGCTATGGAAAAACAGATGCGTGCCGAACGGGAAAAGCGCGCTTTGATTGCGGAATCAGAAGGTGATAAACAGGCTAAGATTAATCGTGCGGAAGGTGACAAACAGGAAGCGATTGCGCGTTCAGAGGGAGAAAAACAGAAACGAATCAATGAAGCAGATGGACGTGCGGAAGAAATTAAAAAAGTTGCTATTGCAACCGCTGAAGGGATTCGTGAGATTGCTGAAGCAATCAATGAAAAGGGCGGATTAAATGCCGTCAATCTGCGTGTTGCAGAACAGTATCTGAATGAATTTGGGAAATTGGCAAAAACAAATAATTCTATCATTATTCCATCCGATTTATCCGATATTGCCGGAATGATTAAATCTGTAACTACTGTATTAAAAGATCAAAAAAATGAATAAGCGGGATTGAATATGATATACCAGCATGGCTTATTTCAGGGAACCGTTGGCTTTGATTTGTTTGAGCAGTCATGGTTTCCGGAAGATGATGTAAAAGCGGTTGTATTATTGGTTCACGGGCTTGGTGAACACAGCAGTCGATACGCACATGTCGCGGAATTTTTAACGTCCAAAAACATTGGAATTGAAACATTTGATTTGCGGGGACATGGAAAATCCGACGGAGCCAGAGCATTTGTCCGCTCTTTTGATGAATATTTACAAGATGTCGAGATATTTTATTCCAGAGTATTGGGGCGTCACCCTGATTTGCCGCTATTCATATACGGTCACAGCATGGGCGCCACGATCAGCGCGTTATACGTAATTACACGGAATCCTGATATCAATGGTGTATTGCTAAGTGGGATTTTGTTGAAAATTGGCGATGATATTCCGCCTATACTCATCAAAATGTCGTCCATCATCGGTAAATATGCGCCCAAAATGAAGACAACAAAACTGGATGCAAATTCCTTATCACGGGATCCGAAGATTGTAGAAAATTACGACAATGATCCGTTGAACTACCGAGCGGGAATTCCCGCCAGAACGGGGTTAGAGCTGCTAACTGCCATGCGACGGATACAGGTTCAGATGGAAAAAATCACTCTCCCGATTATGATTATGCACGGTTCTTGTGACAAGATTACCAATCCCGACGGCAGTATAGACCTTTATGAAGCGGTAGCTTCTAACGATAAAACCCTTAAAATGTACAACGGCTTCTATCATGAGATCCACAATGAGCCGGAAAAGAATCGTGTTTTTGAGGATATCTTTAGTTGGATCAATGATCATCTGGGTGATGACCAGGAAAAATAAATTCACTTGTGTATAATAAAGATGCTGGAGTGAATTATGGTATCAACATAGTTTACGAAACTGCTGTATATTAAAATTGAGGTAAGATGTTAGGAATTATCTTACGGTTGTTAGGTTCTATTGGTGTGTTTCTTTTTGGAATGCGCATTATGAGCGATGGAATTCAGAAAGTTGCCGGCGAAAGATTACAAACAGCGCTAAACTACATGACGAACAACAGGGTGATTGCTGTTTTTTCTGGTTTTTTATTAACGGGAATAATTCAGTCTTCATCGGCAACGACCGTTATGGTGGTCGGTTTTGCCAATGCCGGATTATTACAATTAACTCAGGCAATTGGTGTTATTATGGGAGCCAATATCGGTACGACTGTAACGACATGGATTGTATCGTTCCTGGGATTTAAAGTAGAAGTGACAGCTTTTGCGTTGCCAATTATTGGATTAGGATTTCCATTTTTACTAAGTAAAAGCCATAGACGTCGTGATTACGGGGAGATGCTGATTGGATTCGGGCTTCTTTTCCTGGGATTGGGTTTTCTGAAAAATTCGTTACCTGATATCAATGAGGAAGAGCTCTTCTTTTTAGGAAAATATTCAAACCTGGGTTTCCTCTCTTTTGTAATATTTGTCGCCGCGGGGACAATCCTGACGTTACTTATACAGTCATCAAGCGCTGCAATGGCGATTACGGTCACTCTGGCGTTTAAGGGCTACATCAATTTTGAATCGGCCGCTGCAATCTGTCTCGGTGAAAATATCGGAACGACGATCACAGTGTTTCTGGCATCCATCGGGACGGGTGTAAATGCGCGGCGGGCAGCCCGGTCACATTTTTTCTTTAATTTTATCGGTGTAATCTGGATGGCTTTCATCTTTCAATATTTCTGCCGCTTCATTTTATGGATAGCTCCCTGGGATAGCGCAATACAATCCAACCTGCCGTTAAATCTGGCATTGTTCCACACGGTTTTTAATTTTACAAATACACTGCTGTTCTTACCGTTTTTAGGTAAATTTGCCGCCTTTATTGAATCTCTTGTTAAGCCGACCGAGATTGATAAATATAGCCATTATCAATTGCAGTATATCAGCACAGGTGTACAGGATTCGGCACAACTTAATATCATGAATGCGCGAGCTGAAGTTACCAGGATGGGTAAAATCATCGAGGAGATGTTTATATTCTTTTTAAAAAATTTCATGAAACCGGATCGTAAGATAGGAGAAATGGTCAAACAAGTAAAAGAGCTGGAAGAATTGACTGATCAGATGCAGGAGGAGATTTCGAAATACCTTGTTCATTGTTTTCAGGATGACTTGTCGGAAACAAATGTGAAAGCTGTTCATACGATGATGCGCGTTGTTCATGAATTAGAAAGTATCGGGGACTCAATTTATAAGATGATGGTTTTATTGAAGAAAAAGCATGACAAATCTATCACTTTTAATTCAAGTGCAGAAAAGGATTTGTGGGCTTATTCAAACCTGGTAAAAGAGTTTATTGATATGTACAATAATCACCTGACCAGACACTTTAACACTCGAGAATTAGAACAGGCTTATTCACTTGAGAATGAAGTGAACCGTTTACGTTACTCGCTAAGCAAGTCAGCCCGTAAGCGATTGCAGAAAGGGTCTGATGTTCAAGCTGAGCTTCTATACATGGATCTCGTAAAAAGTTTGGAGAATGTTGGTGATTACTCTTTGAACATTGCCCAGGCGCTTCAGCAAATGGGTGATAAATAAATTTATTCATTAACGCAATAATTGGGAGAAGTTTGTGTTTATTTTAGCCATTGATCAGGGAACAACAGGAACAAAATCGATCTTGTTTGACCAAAATGGAAAAATTGTAAAGTCGGCATACAGGGAATTTACTCAATTCTATCCCAAACCGGGGTGGGTAGAACACGATCCTCTCGAAATTTGGCAAACAGTTGTCGATACGGTTCAGGATTTATGTTCCGAGTATCAGGGGCAAATAGCTGCCATCGGAATTACGAATCAGCGGGAAACGACCGTCGTCTGGGATAAGATTACCGGAAAACCGGTTTATAACGCCATTGTATGGCAGTGTCGCCGAACAATTAAAATCTGTCAGGATTTGAGCCGATACAGCAATATTTTTAAATCGAAAACCGGATTGCTCGTTGACGCCTATTTCAGCGGGACTAAGATCAGATGGATTCTTGACCAATTGGATGATGACTCATCGGACCAATTGCTGTTTGGTACTATTGATACATGGCTAATCTGGAATCTGACCAGGGGAAAAGTTCACGCCACTGATTTTACTAATGCGTCCCGGACCCTGTTATACAATATCGTTGATAAAAAATGGGATGAAGAATTATCGGATTTGATAGGAGTACCATTATCTGTTTTACCGGAAGTGAAAAATTCTATCGACAATTATGGAACGGTTGAAAGCATTGACTGTTTGAAGGACGTACCAATTTATGGCGTTGCCGGTGATCAGCAAGCGGCGCTGTTCGGACAGGGATGTGTTGAAAAAGGGAGTGTTAAGAATACATACGGAACCGGTTGTTTTGCCATGATGAATATCGGCAGTAATTTTCAATTGTCACAAACCGGTCTATTAACAACATTGGCGATTGATAAAAACGGAAATCCCTGTTATGCTCTGGAGGGATCGATTTTTATTGCCGGTGCGGTAATCCAATGGCTGCGGGATGAATTGAATCTGATCGAAACTGCCGCTGATAGCGAAGCCGCTGCCGTGCGTGTCGAAGATAATAATGGCGTCTATATTGTTCCTGCTTTTGTGGGATTGGGCGCGCCGCATTGGGATATGGATGCCCGGGGATTAATTACCGGACTGACCCGCGGCGTTAACCGTGATCATATCATTCGCGCTGCGCTGGAATCAATTGCATATCAAAGTTATGACGTTCTTGCCAAGATGGAGGATGAGATGGGAATACCAATTAAAGAATTAGCGGTAGATGGCGGCGCGGTTGTGAACGATTTCCTGATGCAGTTCCAGGCGGATATTCTGAACCGACCGGTTCTTCGTCCGGCTGTGACCGAATCTACATCATTAGGAGCAGCATATCTGGCCGGGCTAAAAGCAGGCTTTTGGGAAAATATTGATGAGCTAAAGAAATTAAAAGAATACGACCGAACATTTTACCCTGAGATGAACCCTGTAAACCGAAAAAAATATATTGAAGGCTGGGAAAAAGCATTGCGCCAGGCCAGAATGAAGTAAGCCTGTAGGAATGAGATTGAAATTATTCCGAATGAAATTTTATTACCCGGACAATAGCATCACGGCAAACCGGGCAGAAATCCACCAAACTTTTTGAAAACATCCGGCAATCGAGGAATGGTCGATAAAGCCCTTCCGATGAATATCCCGAACCCTCAAAAGCGCCAACTTTTCCCCAATATTTCTGTTTCCTCAGGAGACTGTTTCTATCTTTAGAGTTTTTATAGGGGATATTATCAAACAGATCCTTCTCCCAGGGAGTAGGAACAGGGGTTTCCGGCTCTACAAACAGTTTCCATTTCAACGTATTTCTATCATTATTTGGAGTAACGTTTGGTTCCCAGGGCTCTGCATTGACCGGATATAATTCATTATATGCCACATCCGATGTATAGTATTCATCAGCAAGACCGCCAAAAGCGTGCCCAAATTCGTGAACAAACACATAATCGGGCCACCATGAATTTTCTTCTTTATCTGAGTGACTATAACAGGTTGAATAAAGATTATAAATACCGCCACCGCCATATTTGTTACTATTGACCAGAAAATAGAGTTGATCATAGGGCGCATTGGCAGCAATATCCCTAATTCGCTTATTATCATATGCTAAAATATACCTGTCAGAATCAAATGAATTGTAAGATAGTTCAAAAGCTGATTTGACAAAAATTCCTTTTCGGGGATTATCTATCCCGGATTGTTCGGAGTGTACTTCCAGAAACCATACATTAAATCGGTCTTTATATTCTTTAAAAGGCGGCGCATTAAATAGAACATCCGCAAAATGCCTTACATCTTTTCTGAATTTTCGTAGCTCTTTTTTTGTATATCCTTCCGGAAGGATTAATATATCGATCTTTTTATTTGGAGAGCCGTTTTCCAAACAGGCTTTAAGTTTGTAATCGGATTGGGGTTTATCGCGTTTTACAAATCGAGAAGTAGGATCGATAACCGTTTCAAATTCACTGACGAATTCATTTTTTTTATTACGGGAGTAATGGATCAGTTTAACTGGTTTTTTTGGGTAGGGAATCAGAACGGATGCGGAAAAGGTTCGATAGAATCCCTGTGCCGCTTCATCCGTTGTCTGCCACTCCTGGAAAAGACTGCTGAAACCTCTGGAAAAGATGAGGGTGTTTGTTTCACTGTCGCAAACTTCTACAAGGTGATTACCGAAATTTAGCGTATCGACAAGGTTGTTCATACTTCCTGCCCAATGAGGTTCTTCAATTATTTTGTCGAGAGAAATCCGGCATTCATTTTTAATACCTGTAAAAAAGTAATCGATGCGCATGGTTTTGTTGATGAAATAATTATCGAAATCGGGACCGGTTTTACTGAGAAGGGCACAGGGAATCAGGATTGACAACAAAAGAAATCGTTTCATTTAACCTCCGTGTAACATTGTCACAAACTTATGAATGAGGAAGATGATTATCAAGAATGTTAATGTGAATAATTATCTATTGTCAGCAAATACTTGTATAGAGCATTTCATATATTTAAATTCAGCAAACGCAGAAGAGTTATGATTTCATTTATAAATGCCAACTGTACTTTCCGAAAAAATGCCGGTGTAAAAAACCTGAACTTCTCTATCGATGATGGTGAATTTGTATTTCTTACCGGTCCTTCCGGCGCTGGAAAGTCGACAATATTGCGTTTGATTTATATGGACCTGTTTCCGGAAAAAGGGAAGGTGCTGATCCGTGATTTTGACAGTACCCGCATTCGGGACAGGGAAATACCATTCTTGCGCCGGAAAGTCGGGATGATATTTCAGGATTATCAGCTGTTAAAAGATCGTAATGTATATCAGAATATCGCTCTGGCATTATATGCATCGCATTATAAAACCAGGGAAATCAAAAGCAGAGTTTATAGCATTCTGAATCAGGTCGGGTTAGGACACCGGGTTCATCATCGTCCGATGGAATTATCGGGTGGTGAACAGCAGCGGGTTGCGATTGCAAGGGCACTGGTTAAGGAACCTATTGTTCTGTTGGCGGATGAACCGACCGGCAACCTCGATCCGCGGGTTAGTATTGAGCTGATCAATCTTCTGAATAAAATTAATAAAAAAGGAACGGCAGTCATTGTCGCGACCCATAACTACAGCCTGATTCAGCGGGTTCCGGGCGCCCGGTTGATCCAGATTAATGAGGGGGAGATTATAAGTATCACATGACCATACTGTGGTTTTTATTTAAAGAAGGATTCAAAGGTCTCATCCGATCCAAATATTCGGGAGCCTTCTCGATAATTATCATTGCTATTTCGATAATGCTGGTAGGTTTCGGATATGTCATTGCCCGGGATACATTGTTTATGGTGGAAAATATCCGGGCACAATTCGATGTGGATATTTTTATTAAGCAAACCGCCAGCCGCGATGATATCGCCGCATTCGATGCGAAACTGAAGAAAATGAACGAGATCAATCATTTAATATATATCTCTCCTGAAGAAGCAGCCCAGAAATTTAAGAACGAATTTGGCGAGGATATATTTGATATTCTGGATTATAATCCTTTGCCGCCGTCATTTACAATTAGTTTCAAGCCGATTTATCGCAACCTGATCAGCGTTGAGGCGATTGCAAATATCTTACAAAGTGATCCGGTCGTTGACGAGCTTAAGTACCGGAAGAATTTCCTGATCATTCTTGAAAAATATCATCGAATTATTCTATTCACCGTTCTGGGAATCTTTGCCGTTTTAACGTTGATCTCAATAATATTAACCTCTAATTCAATCAAAATGACTATTTTTGCCCGACAGGATATTATCTCCACGATGAAATTAATTGGCGCAACTAATCGTTTTATCAAAATACCGTTTGTTATCGAAGGAACACTTGAAGGGGGTTTGGGATCACTGGTAGCGGCGCTGATTATTTATGGAATGTTTTATCTTCAAAATACCTATTTTCAATCTTTCTTTGATTATACTGCGATTGTTAGTTATCGCTTTTATATTGCGTTGCTGATCCTCGGCACATTTTTAGGTTGGATTGGCAGCCGGCGGGCGATCAGGAAATTTCTTCATTAACCCGGTAACATTTAAATCCAAAACTTCTCGGGAAACCGTATTTCTTAATACGGATAGTAAATAAAGGTCAAGTGTCAAAATGTCCGGTACTTCATACCTCCAAAACAAACCCGGTTTTCCTGATTTAAAAGAACCGTGTCATATTGTGACCCAATTGAAAAATGGTACTATAATTGCACACATTGCGGAGAATCGCCAGAGTGACACTGGCGATATTGTATCGATTGGATCGGACAACCCGAAAGAGTGATTGAAAGATCATAGTATCATAAGAAAGATTACAGAAATAAACGATAATAAGAGGAGATCAGAGTAAGTTGGTAAAAAATATACAAAAAGATGACTCGAAAAAATCGACTGTCTCAATATCGAAAAAAGTGAAGCAATCGAATCATTCGAAAGAATTAAAAAAACTGAAAGAAAAGTTGCATGAAAGCGAACAACTGTTATTCGAGTATAATGAAAAATATATGCGAATGGCAGCTGATTTTGATAATTACCGAAAACGTACTCAGAAGGAAATGGGTGAGATTATTAAATACGCCGGTGAAAGAGTACTCAGGAATATTCTTCCGGTTTTGGATGATTTAGAACGGGCATTGATTAACCATGAAGGCGATGAAGATTCGGAACAGACTCTACAACAGGGACTGGAGATGATTTACAAAAAATTCACCAAGACAATGAATGATATGGATGTAAAACCCATCGAGTCTCTTAATCAACCCTTTGATCCGGATCTGCACCACGCAGTCATGGCGAAAGAAGTTGAAGGTGTTGAGTCAGAGATGGTCATAGAAGAATTTGAAAGAGGCTATTTGTTTAAAGATCATGTTTTACGGCATACAAAAGTAGTGGTAAGTAAATAGTTATGGCGCGAGATTATTATGAAATTCTGGGAGTTTCCCGGAATGCATCGGATGAAGAGTTAAAAAAAGCCTATCGCAAGATCGCAATGAAATATCATCCCGATAAAAATCCTGGTAATAAACAGGCCGAGGAAAAATTCAAAGAAACCGCCGAGGCATATTCAGTTCTGACTGATTCCGAAAAACGTCGAACATATGATCAATTTGGTCATGATGGTTTGAAAAGTAGAGGTTTCAGTAACGCCGCTGGTTTTGGTGGTGGCTCTGGTTTTGACCCGTTTGATATTTTCCGGGAAGTGTTTGGCGGCGGTTTTGGTGGCTTTGAGGATTTTTTTAGTGGTGGCACTGGCAGTAGAACACGAAGTGGATCTCGGTCTGGTAGTGATTTGAAAATTCAACTGGCGTTGACACTTGAAGAAATAAATACAGGTGTTACTAAAAAAGTAAAAATCAAACGAATGAATGTCTGTACTGCCTGTAATGGCAGCGGATCAAAACTCGGCACTTCACGCATAACGTGTCCCGTTTGTCACGGTTCCGGTGAGATCCGTGAAATGACACGCTCTCTCTTTGGACAGATGGTCAATGTTCGACCCTGCTCAAATTGCCAGGGAGAGGGATCGATCGCGGAACAGCGCTGCTCCAGCTGTGGTGGTGATGGAAAAGTTAGGGGTATAAAAGAAATTTCCGTTCAGGTTCCATCAGGCGTTAGCGCCGGTAACTACCTGACTATGAGAGATGAAGGCAATGCCGGAATTCGCAAGAGCCCACGCGGCAACTTGATAGTTATTTTTGATGAAAAACCGCATGATATATTTATTCGAAATGAAGATGATGTTTTCGTCAACCTGCATATTACGATTGCTGAAGCGGTTTTAGGAACAGATCTGGAAATTCCGACTCTAAATGGTCGTGTACGATTAGTGATTCCCCCGGGTACCCAGTCAGGTAAAATGCTCCGACTAAGACAAAAAGGAATACACCATTTACATCATTCCGGAAAAGGTGATCAAATTGTTCGCATAAAGGTGGATATTCCTGTTAATTCAAGCAGTCAGGAAAAGAAACTATACCGGGAATTGATAGATATTGAGCAAAAACGGGAAGGTAAATTTTCCCGATTTAGCAAAATAGAATAGAGTAAATAAATTCCCTAACCTGGACAAACCCCGTAGAATAACAATCTTAGAAATGATCGTTCACCGGTAGAAGTAGTATTATTCAACGGGGCAAGCCCCTGTACACTTCGTTACTGGGCAGGCAAAACCAAAAAATGACAACAATATTTTATAAACGCAGAGGCGCAGATGACGCCTGTCTGTCCGGCAGATGGCGATGACGCTTGGCTTTTACCGGCTCAATCTCTCCTTCGACAGGAATGTCAAGAACATCACGGTAAAGAAGAATAATGGCATTGAGAGCTTGCCGCTGAGTAGATGCAGAGACATCTTCGTGTACAGCTAAATGACTCAGGAACGCTTCAATCTCAGATTTACCCATATTAACGGGATGCTTTTTTGAACCGTGAAACCTGATATATCGCACCTCGTAGAGATCTCTTCGAGACAATCCAATCGCAGTAGGTCTTTTCGGTTCGATAGGCATAGTGGTGATAGCGAAGCACCTGATGTACTTGGTCCATAAGTTTCAATTTTGGGTCTGGATCAAATCCATAATACATATTCTACTTGACATCTTAATTTTATTATGCTAAAATCAAAATAGTTGGTTTGCCGATGGTGATGAGATAGAAATGGTACAATCGCTAAATAAACAGCCAAAACTTCTTGATCAGCTGCGCTATGCGATACGAACAAGGCATTACAGCATTCGGACTGAAGAAGCATACATAAATTGGATCAAAAGATATATCTTTTTTCATCATAAACGTCATCCAAATGAGATGGGAGAGACTGAAATAAATCAGTTTTTGACACATCTTGCTGTAAATGAAAATGTAGCAGCTTCTACGCAGAACCAGGCATTATGTGCTCTACTATTTCTATATAAAAAGGTTCTTTCACAAGATATTGGTGATTTGGAGGATGTCATACGTGCCAAAAAGCCTAAAAGACTTCCGATTGTGTTAACTCCTGAAGAAGTTAGGCTGGTTCTTAATCAGTCGTCTGGAGTTTCTTGGTTAATGATCAATTTACTTTATGGCTCGGGCCTCAGACAGATGGAGTGTCTTCGTCTTCGAGTTCAGGATATTGATTTTTCTTACAACCAGATCGCGGTTCGTTCCGGAAAGGGCGACAAAGACCGGCTGACCATGCTTCCTCATGTGATCAAAGAACCATTACGCAGACATCTGGACAAAGTAAAAAAGGTTCATGAAACCGATTTATCTCATGGTTTTGGTGGCGTGTATTTACCAGATGCGCTGGAGAAAAAATATCCTAATGCAGCCAAGGAATGGGGATGGCAGTATGTGTTCCCGGCAAATGAATTATCAATAGATCCACGTTCGGGTAAAAAGCGGCGCCATCATGAAGGAGAATGGGTACTTCAACGGCTTGTCAGAGAGGCGAGAGTGAAAGCCGGCCTTATAAAGCGTATAAGTTGCCATACGTTCCGACACTCCTTTGCAACACATTTATTACAGGCTGGCTATGATATTCGGACGGTTCAAGAGCTGTTAGGACATAGCGATGTAAAAACTACGATGATATACACGCACGTTATCAACCAGGGCGGCCAAGGTGTTCGTAGTCCTGCAGATTTATTAATATTGTGAATTGAATGGATGTTTATCCGACAAACAGGGTTTTATCAGACTCGGATAAAAATCTAAATCACAATTGTAATTTATGGTTATTTGAATGTATTATTTTAATTTACAACAAGAATGGAAAGAGTTTTATCCGATGGTTTATTCAGATATAGTCATTTATCATAGTCGAATAAACGTAGTTA
>JADHWC010000047.1 GCA_016783665.1 Fidelibacterota bacterium
ATTAAAATAGTAATTCGAGCATTATGCCGGTGATTATCCAACTATTTACTATATGCAATTTTAACTCTAAGCATCTATTATGTCAAGTATTTATTCTAATCCCAAACCAAGGAGGCTCTCATGTTTTTTAATCATATCTCAAAAATTATTGTATTCTATCAGTCTGAACATATCCGCCTTCAGACTTTTGTTTGTATTCAAAACGGTCTGTTTTATCACTTTCTCGACGAGCAATCCAGAATACTCCTGCAATCGAACCGATATCCTTCCCAAATGCAGCAGCGCCGTCAGTCCCGTCACGCAGCTGCCGGAAAAGATGACGACACTATTTTTTACCGCCCCCGGTTAGAAGATTATGTGCCTGGTATATAATAAATTATTTTTACCCAGAATGCAACAGAGAAAAGAAAAAAATTCGCAATAGGAAGTGGTGGTTTTCTGTTACTGATATTATAGAAGCGTTGACAGATAGTTTTAATGTAAAGTAATATATCCTATAAAACCTGTCAAGTTTAATCGTCATGCCATCTTGCCGGCACAGAAACATAATATACTGAAGAAACAAACTTCATTGCCCTGAAACCAATTTGGCTTCGCTAAAATCGGTTTTGCTTAGATTTTTTATTCCGATGATTTATTTCGTAATTGATCTTTCCCGGTTGCAGGATTTTCACTTTTCGCTTTTGTAAAAAATATTGCAATAATTAAACCCGCCAGAACCAGCGCCATAGACGTAAACTGGGCGCTGCTTAATCCAAGGCTGACTTTCAGGTTGACTCTAATAAATTCTATAAAGAAGCGTTCCATACCGGCGAAAATCAGATATAGGGCGAATGTCATACCGACCCGTTTCATTCTTGGTCTTATCAATTTTACCAGCACGAAAAATAGTGAAATATTTATCAGCATCTCATATAATTGCGTCGGATGCACCGGATAATTTGCCGGCGGCGATGCATACGGGAAGGTCACAGCCCAGGGCAAATCGCAGGCGATCCCATGACAGCACCCGGCAAAAAAACAACCAATCCTGCCAATGCCCTGCCCGATCAATAATACAGGTCCGACAATATCTGCCCATTCACCAAGCGGTTTCTTAGATAAAACAATCAGCAGTACGACCGCCGTAGCGCCGCCAATAAGACCTCCATGAAAGACGAGCCCGGCGCCGGAGAAAATCGTTCCGACTGGATCCTGAAGAACATCCCGGAAAAATTCTATCAGGTAAAATATCTTTGCGCCGAGAATACCGCCTATCGCGCCCCAGAAAATAATACTACTGGCAAAATCCGGGTTATCACCCCGCTTTACAGCCTCGTGTTTCAAAATAAAATAGCACACCAGAAAGGCGGTTGCCATCATTAATCCATATGTATAAATCGTAAGTGGTCCGATATGTAACAGTTCCGGATGCATAGTGCCTCGTTTATTTAAGTTCTTTAAAAGAATTAATGTGCAAAATATTTTCAATAGGGCGTTTGGGTACATGAAGACGCGAGTCGGCATCCTGCCAGTAGCGGATAGTATCACCGGATACTTCCGCAACCGGATCTTCTGCGGGATATCCAAGCGCAATTACAGAGTCAATCGTATAGTCTTCGGGAATTTGATACAACATTCGTAGTGAATCGCGATCAACCGATGCTAACCAGCAGCTTCCGATGCCATTCGACAATGCCGCTAACATAAAATTTTCAATGGCAGCCCCGGCATCATGATGAGACCACTTTTTACCCACTTTTTCATTGATCAATACAATAAGATAAGCAACGGGTTGCTGATTCGGTTTCGGGTCACCCTCCGGATGAATATAGGCAGCCCATTTTAACAAAGGAAAAATGGAATCGACCTGATGTTTATCGGTAACTAATATATATTCAAGCGGTTGAAGATTTGCAGCCGACGGCGCCAACCTGGCAGCATCAACACAATCGATCAATACATCCTCAGGAATGGACTTTTGCTGAAATTGACGGATTGTGCGCCTCGATTTAATCAGATCAATAAAATTCATAAGATGTATGGATTAGAAAATCCCGTTACGAATTTCAAAATTTGTTTTACGCAGCTTTGCCGTTAATATTTTTGCGAGATTTTTCATTACAACAAATCCGACATGCTCATTTTCCTCAAGAAAACGGTGGAAATCAAGATAATCCACGTAGAGAAAATTGGAATCTTCTTCGGCAACAATTGATGCGGAACGGGTTGAACCGTCTAACATCGCAAATTCGCCATAAACGTCGTTATCCCTCAGCGTCGCAATTTTCTCATATTCACCAGGTGAAGAGCTGGATAATATATTTACGCTGATACGTCCGCGTGAAATAATATACAGTTCGTTAGATGGTTCTCCTTCTTTCAGCACAACTTCATTTTTTTTCGCATATTTACAATGGAATATTTTTACAAAACTCTCAAGCTCTGCATCAGATAATCCATTGCAAAGTTCGCTGCGTCTTAATGCCTCAATGTTACACATAATTGTTCCTCCTTTTTAATTGGAAGCCGGCTTTTCAGCCAGGTACACGGTATTGGCGATTAACATGGAAATAGTCATCGGTCCAACGCCACCCGGCACCGGTGTTATGGCAGATACAATATCCTTTACATCATCAAAATTGACGTCCCCAACCAGGCGGTATCCTTTCTTTGCCGTCGGATCATCTACCCGGTTCACGCCAACATCGATTACAACCGCTCCTTCCTTTACGAAGCGATGATCGACGAATTCAGGACGTCCGATCGCTGCGATTAATATATCTGCCTGACGTGCAATAGATTGCAGGTCTCTCGTTCTTGAATGACATACTGTGACAGTTGCATTGCCTGACTCGCTTTTTTTAGCCAGCAGATTTGCAATCGGTTTGCCGACAATATTACTCCTGCCGATTATGACACAATGTTTTCCGCTTGTATTAATATCCGAATATTTCAACAGCATCAGAATTCCATGCGGTGTACACGGTAACGGACCATCGACGCCCAAAATCATTTTTCCCAGACTTAGCGGATGAAGACCGTCGGCGTCCTTGTTCGGATTAATTTTCATAATCACTTCCATTTCATCAAGATGGGACGGTAGCGGTAGTTGAACCAATATTCCATGAAATTTATCGTTCTTATTCAGATTATCAATAAGGTTTAAAATTGTTTCCCGGTCAGTATCCTTCGGCAGGTAAATTGTTTCCGAATATAGTTGCATTTTTTCAAACGCTCTGGCTTTCATTCCGACATATACTTTTGACGCCGGATCGTCACCTACCAAAACAACTGCCAATCCGGGCACGATCCCTTTCTCAGCGAGTCTTTCAATCCGCGGCTTTAAAGATTCACGCACTTTTTCGGATATTACTTTGCCATCGATGATTAATGGATTACTATTTGGCATAACTCACACTTCGATGTTCACGAACGACAACGACTTTTATTTGACCGGGATAATTCAGATCACTCTGAATCTTTGCGGCTATCTCATCCGACAGGTTATCGGCTTCAGAATCGTCGACCAGTTCGTTTTCGACAATCACACGAACTTCACGACCCGCCTGAATTGCGTAGGTTTTTGAAACACCGTCAAATGAAATGGCAATTTCTTCAAGTTTTGCCAGACGTTGAATATAGCTTTCAAGCGTATCGCCTCTTGCACCGCGGCGCGAACCACTAATTTGGTCAGCAGCTGCGACTAAAACCGAAATCGGATGAATAGCTTCTATTTCTTCATGATGAGATCCAATAGCGTTGATTATGATCTCGTTTTCTTTGAACTTTTTTGCAAGGTCAACACCGATCAGAGCGTGAGTTCCGGTGATATTGCGATCGATCGCTTTTCCAATATCGTGTAGCAGACCGGCGCGTTTTGCGATCTCGCCGTTCAATCCCAGCTCCGCTGCCATCAAACCCGACAACCAGGCAACTTCGATGGAGTGTTGTAGAACGTTTTGACCGTATGAAGTGCGGTACCTTAAATTACCGAGTATTTTCATTAATTCAGGCTGAAATGGTGAAAGATTAACTTCATTAATAGCCTCTTCCGCCGCACGTAATATGGATTCATCTACTTCCATCGTCGCTTTTTTGATCATCTCTTCAATCCGCGCAGGATGGATACGACCGTCCAATACCAATTTTTCCAGCGCGACCCTCGCGATTTCACGGCGAACCGGATCGAAACCCGATAACACTACTGCCTCAGGCGTATCGTCAACTACTATTTCAACGCCCGTCAAGGATTCAAAATGACGAATATTGCGACCTTCGCGACCAATGATTCGTCCCTTCATGCTGTCATTGGGTAAATTTACAACCGACACAGTTGTTTCTGCAGTATGATCCGCTGCTGAACGCTGGATAGCTGAAACAATAATTTTTTTGGATTCCCGGGTTGCCTCTGAGATTGCCTTATCCCGCATCTCTTTCACCTTATTAGAAATACCTGTTTTGGCTTGTTCCATCAGGTTTTCCATTAAAATATCCTGGGCTTCCTTGCGGGATAACCCAGCGATACGCTCGAGACGTTCAGTCTGTTTTTCAATTATTTCTTTAATTTCCGATTCTTTTTGGTGAAGCTGGTTCTGGTGTCTTTTAATTTCAATTTCCCTTTTATCAAGGTCTTCACTCTTCTTATCCGCAACTTCCATCTTCCGTTCGATGTAGAATTCACGTTTCTGTAATTTTTTCTCGTTCTCCCGAACTTCCCGCATTTTATTCCGGGATTCATCTTCCGCCCGGTGTTTGATGCGAATCGCCTCATCTTTTGCTTCAAGGCGACTTTCGCGAAGAATATCCTCCGATTGCTTTTTTGCACTGCGAATCAACTCGGAGACTGTTGACTGAGTTTTTTTTAATTTTTGAATGTAGAAAAATAACGCCACTGCAGCACCAGACGCTGCTACAACAATTCCAATTACAATATTTATTAACGACATATATACTCCTAATTTATCTTTGAAAACTCTACAACTATTTACAGCTGTTTAGCTTTAACCGGAATAATTGGCAATAGTTAAAATTTATTTATAAAAGATGGATTATTTTTCTTCGTTCAGTTTTTCATCAATAAGATCGACAAGAAACATGGTCTTCTCATCGACTTTATGATTAGTTTCCTCTATTTCTTTATTGCTGCTGAATAATTCATCGGAAATATTCATTGCAGCTAATATGGCTACGCGCAAAGGCGTCTGAACAGTTGTCAGTGAATTTTCTACTTCTTCCATTTTCTCATTCACGTAATTGGCGACACTGACAATGTATGATGGATCAGCCTTGGCTTTAACTGTATATTCCTGGCCATATATTGTTACACGAACTAAGCTGTCGTTTTGTTCTTCCATCTTCTAACTATAATTTTAAAAAAACTATCCGGTTAAGGCGATTGAAGGGTTAAAATTCCTCTAAAACTTCCAGCATCCCTTCTATCATCGTTTTTAATTGTAGCCTCTTTTTTTGATCTAACATCTTTTCGAGGGATGTGCCCTCTTCCAATTCGGTTTTTATTTTTCTATTCTCCTCTTGAAGTTTTGTTACAAGAGCAAGAAGGCTTCTGATTTTCTCTTCTAATAAATTTAAATTGGCTAAGTTCATACCTTCTTTCTCTACCTAAGTTTGGCTCCTAATTCTTTTGACAATGTTTTGTGAATGGTTGCCATGGTATCTTCAACTTCTGCATCTTTTAAGGTTCTTTCTTCAGCCCGAAATACTAGATTAAATGTAACACTTTTTTGACCTTTGTCAATATTTTTTCCTGTGTAGAGATCATAGAACCTTAACTCCTGAAGATATTTTCCCCCTTTATTAACGATTAATCTCTCAACATCGGCGACTTTGATATTTGCATCAACGAGGATGGAAATATCTCTCTGAATACTTGGAAACACCGGCAATTCCACATACTGTTTTAATTGGCTGGATAAATGTATAAGTGTTGAAACATCACCCTCAAGTACAAATACAGGTGTCTCAATATCCCACTCATTCTGTAAATATTTCTGACTTATCTGACCTAAATATGCCAGTTGCCTGCCATTTACCTCAGCCCTGATCATGTGATCAAACTGTTTGTGTTTCTCCGATTTAAAATCGATTTTTGAAATTCCGAACCGATTTGTGATTCCCTCTAAGATTCCTTTCAGAATAAAGATATCGGCTTTTCTGCGCTCATAACCCCAATACTTTTTCTCAAAAAAACCTGCTAATAATATTGCGAATTTCTGAAATTCCTCAGTATGGGTTTCTTTTTTGGGATTGTAATGCTGCCCAAATCCTATTTCAAAAAGCGGTAAATCCGGATTCTGATGGTTAAGGTTCCGTTTGGCTGCCTGAAGAAGTCCGGGAATCAGAGTCGTACGCAAGTGAGACATATCCTGGCTTAGCGGATTCCTTACTTTGACCGGTGATAAAGTTTGAGGACCAAATTCAGTAAATACCTGGTTCACAAGTGAATTACTGCACACTTCAAACAACCCGAAATTCGCGATTAATTCTCTTAACTTTTCAACCAGCTCGTAATCATGGGTCGTTTCATAATTTGGTTGAATTCGCATTACTTTTGCATTGGGCACATTATGCATACCGTAAATACGTAGGACCTCTTCAATCATATCAATTTCCCGCTCGAGATCAGGGCGCCAGCTGGGCGCTTTAAGACGCACGGATCCGGAATCCCGGTCGATAATTTTACATCCCAGTTTTTCAAATTTTTCGACAATCCAGTCCGGTTGAATATCTACGCCTAACAGAGAATTAACACGTTTGAAGCGAAATGCTATTTCCGATGGCTTAATAATACGCGGATAGCAGTCGACAATGCCTTTACATACAGAACCACCGGCTAATTGAACAATCAGATCACTCAGGCGATTAAGGGCATAAATAACACCTTCCGGATCGGCTCCGCGTTCAAAACGGTAAGACGCGTCCGTCTGCAGACCAAGATATTTTGAACCTTTTCGGATTGTAGCGGAATCAAAGTAAGCGCTTTCAATCAGGATATCCGCCGTATCGTCATTGATTTCAGAATTTGCCAATCCCATAACACCGGCAACCGCGACAGGACGATCCGCATCACAAATTAATAACACATCTTTTGTCAACTCCCGATGCACACCGTCAATCGTTTCGACTTCTTCGCCATCTTTCGCACTGCGGACAATGATCTTATTACCATTAATCATACGGTAATCAAAAGTATGCAGCGGATGACCGGTTTCCAATAATACAAAATTCGCCGCATCTACAACATTATTTATTGACCGTACACCAACACTGCCCAAAAAATCCACAAGCCATTTTGGAGACGGACCAACCTTTACTTCTCGCACAACTCTGGCGGCATAACGTGGACAACCAATTTCATTAACAATTTCTACGTCAATGTAATCAATAACGGATTCTTCCGACTCAGTAAATTCGATGTCAGGAATTCTTAATTCTTTGCCGGTAAGTAAAGTTATGTCCCTGGCTACGCCAATATGAGAAGTGCAATCCGGTCGGTTAGGAGTCAGATCGATGTCAATGCTTGTCCCGCTGCCGGCTAAATAGTCCTTCAAATCCATACCAACAGGCGCATTAGTATCCAAAACCATAATACCGTCATGATCATCGGATAATCCCAACTCATCTTCTGCGCAAAGCATGCCTTCCGATTGAACACCTCTGATTTTAACCGGTTTTAAAGTCATTCCGTTCGGTAAGACAGTTCCGATTTTTGCTAACGGTACTTTTTGCCCAACCTTGACATTTGGTGCGCCACACACAACATCCATCGTATCGATCCCGGTAACTACACGACAGATGCTTAAACGATCGGCATTCGGATGAGGAAATATTTCCGTGATTTCAGATATTATCACGCCATTGATCTTCTCAGCGGGATTCTTTTTAATCATCGATTCCAGACCGAGATAGGTCAATTTTTCTTCAAGTTCCTCAGGACTAAAAGGAATCTCAGTGTATTGCTCTAACCATTTTGTATTTACTATCATAGTTCAAATGAGTTAAAACTGCCTCAGGAATCGAATATCTCCTTCAAACAAGAGACGAATATCATTGATTCCATATTTTAATAACGTGATTCGGTCGGGCCCCATTCCAAAAGCATAGCCTGTATATTTTTCTGAATCGATCCCACAGGTATTTAAAACACTGGGATCAACCATTCCACAGCCCATGATTTCCAGCCAGCCGGTATGCTTACAAAGACGACATCCTTTACCACCACAAATAATGCAGGAAATATCTACTTCAGCGCTGGGTTCGGTAAACGGGAAGTAACTCGGTCGAAACCGAAGTTGCACGTCCTTCCCGAAAAATTTCTTTGCGAACACTTCAATTGTCACTTTTAATTCACCGAATGTGACATTTTCGTCTACATAAAGACCTTCAACCTGGTGAAATACACAGTAACTGCGCGAATTGATGGCTTCGTTGCGAAAAACTCTCCCGGGCGCCAGGATACGGATCGGCGGTTTTTGTTTGAGCATCGTCCGAATCTGAACCGGCGAAGTATGAGTTCTCAACAGGATATCATCTTCGATAAAGAAGGTGTCCTGCATATCTCTAGCCGGGTGATTATCCGGAAAATTCAATGCCTTGAAATTATAAAAATCAGTCTCCACTTCCGGTCCAAATTCAATGCCGAAACCAATTTCTTGAAAAATATCACAAATTCGATTCATGGTCTGCGTAACCGGATGCAAATGCCCCTTGTTAAATGGCATACCAGGAAGCGTATAGTCGAATTCACCCTCTCTGCTTTGGGAATCGGCAAAACGATCTTTAAGATTTTGCACCGCTTCTTCAGCATCTTTTTTCAGAATATTCAAGATTTTACCGAGATCCCGTTTTTCAGCTGCACCCAGAGCGCTGAAATCAAGGAATAAGGATGATATCCGACCTTTCTTTCCAATGTATTTCAACCGGAAATCTTCAATAGACTGAAACGTATTTTGGACTTTCAAGAGGTCTTCTTTTAGCTGGCTTCGTACCTCATTCGTACGTTCCAAAAGATTCATGGCTTATGCCTTTGCAATTTCAACCAGTTTTGCAAATCCTTCGGGATCTTTTACGGCAATTTCTGCCAGGGCTTTACGATCGAGTTCGATGCCCTTTACTTTTAAGCCATGCATAAATTGACTATAGGATAGCTCGTATTGGCGCACAGCTGCATTAATTCGGGTAATCCAGAGTCCTCTGAAACTGCGCTTTTTATTACGGCGATCCCGGTAAGCGTACTGCAGGGCTTTTTCAACCGCGTCCTTAGCATTAACATAGAGTTTGCTTCTGGAACCACGGTATCCTTTTGCCATTTTTATCAGTTTACGATGTTTTCTATGATGAGGTACTGAACTATTTGCTCTTGGCATACTTCTACTCCTAACTTGCGATCATTTTCTTGATTCTTTTTTCATCAGATGGGGCTGCAACGCCCGTTTGTCCTAAATTCCGTTTTCTTTTAGACGACTTTTTTGTCAAAATATGCGAAAAATAGGCTTTATTGCGTTTGATTTTTCCGGATCCGGTCTGTTTAAAGCGTTTTGCCGCAGACCGCCTTGTTTTCATTTTTGGCATTAGGTTCTTATCTCCTATTTTGAAGTCAGAAAAGTTACAATTGTACGACCTTCAAATAAAGGGGCTTTATCAACTATACTAATGTCTGACAGCATTTCAAAAATTTTATTAATCAGTTCTACACCCACTTCTTTGTGAGCCAGCTCTCTACCGCGAAACATGAGTGTGATTTTCACTTTATAACCATTGGTAAGAAATTTTCTAACATGATTGACTTTCATAATCAGATCGTGTTCACCGATACGAGGTCGAAATCGAACTTCTTTAACTTTGACGACATGCTGTTTTTTCTTGCTCTCACGATCCTTCATTTGCTGCTGGTATTTGTATTTCCCAAAATCCATTATCTTACAAACCGGTGGCTTGGCAGTTGGTGCGATTTCAACGAGATCCAGGTTATGTTCATCGGCTAATCGTAAAGCTTCTCCTGATGAAACAATACCAAGCTGTTTGCCGTCAGGATCGATCAGGCGCACCGATTGTGCTCTAATTTGGTCATTAACGCGTAGTCTTTTTTCTATAATATAATCTCCTCTGTTATTCTCTTATCTCATCTTGCAGTAAGCTGACCGCTTCTTTCCATCCGTACACTCCCTTATGTCCAATTTTTCTCCGACGGATAGAAACAGTCTTATCCTGCGCTTCGCGGTCGCCGATGATAAACATATATGGTATTTTCATCAGTTCTGCTTCACGTATCTTGGCGCCCATTGTATCATTTTTATTATTTATTTCTGCTCGGATAGATTTATCATGCAGAATATGATGAAACTCAGCCGCTACATCATTTTGCTTCTCGGATATGGGTATCACCACCGCCTGCACCGGAGATAGCCATATCGGGAAATCACCGACGGTATTTTCAATCAGCACACCGACAAACCGTTCTAAAGAACCCATGATAGCTCTGTGTATCATATACGGTCGTCTTTTTTCATTATCGCTGGAAATGTACTCCATATTAAACCTTTCTGAAAGATTAAAATCAAACTGAATGGTTGTGCATTGCCAGCTGCGGTTCAGCGCATCCCGTATCTTTATGTCAATTTTAGGGCCGTAGAATGCTCCGCCACCTTCATCAATGGTGTAGGGAGCATTGATAGAATCTAATGCAAATTCCAGAGCAGCAGTGGCTTCTTCCCACATTGCTACTTCACTGACATATTTTTCTTTGGGTTTGTTTGCAACATACACTTCAAATTCGTTAAAACCAAATTTACGAATAAAATCAAAGGAAAACTGCACCAGTTTTACAATCTCCTCATTCAGCTGTTCAGGAGTACAGATGATATGCGCATCATCCTGGGTAAACCCTCTGACACGCATCAAACCATGCAAAACACCGGACATTTCATAACGATAAACCGTTCCAAGCTCTGCGTAACGGATTGGCAAATCACGATAGCTGCGGGTTTTGTGTTTATAGATCATAATATGAAAGGGGCAGTTCATCGGTTTTATGAAATATTCATCGCCTTCCACTTTCATGGAATCAAACATGAATTCACGATAAAAGCCTAAATGTCCACTGGTTTCCCACAGTTTGGATTTCCCGATATGGGGAGTTTGAACGAGTTGATAGCCTCTGTTGATATGCTCTTTAACCCAGTAATCTCTGATTGCATTTAACAGGGTTGCCCCTTTTGGATACCAGATCACCAGACCGGGTCCAACCTGTTCGTTAATCTCAAATAATTCAAGAGTTTTGCCCAGTTTACGATGATCACGCCGTTTGGCTTCTTCCAGAAAATTTAAATACTTCTTCAGGTCTTTTTTTGAAGGGAACGACGTCCCGTAGATACGGGTAAGCATTTTATTACGCGAGTCACCTCGCCAGTATGCACCGGCTGTATTGAGCAGCTTGAAGGCTTTCACTTTTCCGGTAGATGGAACATGCGGTCCGCGACAGAGATCTGAAAAATCGCCCTGAGAGTAAATCGTTAAAATCTCATCCCGGTCTATCGATTCAATAATTTCAACTTTATAAGACTCTCCTATATCGGAGAATAATTTAGCCAGATCATCTCTCTTAAATTCCTGACGCACAATCGGCAAATTCTGGTCGATAATCTCTGCCATCCGTTTCTCAATTTTTTCCAGGTCTTCATCGCTAAATGGCGGATCAATATCGAAATCGTAATAAAAACGGTTTTCAATGGCAGGTCCGATAGTGACTTTCGCTTCCGGAAACAACTGTTTGACCGCCTGCGCCATTATATGAGATGTGCTATGCAGCAATATTTCATGAGATTCGGGAGATTTATAGGTAAGTATCTCGACGCTGGAATCTTCTTTGATTGGATAATTAAGGTCAACCAGATTGTCACCGACTTTCGCGGCAAGAGAATTCTGGAAAAGCCCTTCGCTAATAGATTTAGCAATATCGCCGGCAGTCGTACCCGCGTTGACCGTCAATTGCGCACCATCGGGCAGTGTGACTGTGATCTTCTGTGCAGGGCTCAAAATTACTTTCCTTTTTTCTCTTTTTCGTCAAAATGACCTCTTTTTAAAATGAGGTGTTTATACTGGTGGGCGATACTGGACTTGAACCAGTGACCCCTTGCATGTCAAGCAAGTACTCTAACCACCTGAGCTAATCGCCCCAGTCTAATCATCCGGGCTGCTTGTCCACCGAAACGAAGTAAAGGCGGAAGCTAATCGCCCGACTATAAGTGCCTCAAAAAACGAGACTTAATTTAATTAACAGGAGTATCACGTGCAACGGAAAAAGATTCACCTGAAAATAGCAGATATGAGTTTTTGATTTGAGAATATTTGCATATCAACAGTAAACCCGAAAACCATAGGTAAATCAGAATATACTACGGTAATTTAAATTAAGAGGGCAAGAAATTGAGAACGAGATAAAATATTAAACTTCAGTCCAAAGTAAATTCAATGTAAATTTTTATTAAAAGGATGAGAAGAAGAGTGCAAATTATATATCGAAGCAACCCCGGCTTTAAAACTTTTCCAATCACGAATAATTTGTGCTACTTCCCGAGCCCAGGCACAATCACATTTTGCCGGACATCCGGAAAGTACCTGTGGTCGTAAACAATATCCGGGACATTCTTAACTACCGGTTTTTCTTTCAGTAAATATTGAACCGCTGTACATATCGTGAAACTGCTCTGCCTTAATGGATAAGGTTGTCTTGCAGGTTAAATGGTCAAATAGAAATAAACCCTGTTTTAAATTATCAAAATTTGCCTGGTATCATGTTAAGGAAATCTTTGGATCATTTAGGGATTCAGTTCTTGTATTTCATTCATGATTACAATTGGGACATCGTTTAAAATGGAGTTTGCCATGGTTTACTTATTCCCTTTGTTAATAATAAACACCGTGAACATGAAATAAATTTATGCCGTCTTAACGATTATCACAAATAAATAGTTGAAACAAAAAAACGCCGAAGTGATTGAATCGCTAAACCTATTTCCGACTCGAAGAGTTAAACAGGTTTAATCAGAAAATCAAGTAACTAAAACATGACCATTCCTCGGATACTGGAATCTTGATACTTGCGACTCATATCTCAGCACTCATCTCTCACTACTCACTACTTCTGTTATCACAATCCTTTTCCAAAAACTCTTCAAATGGCGTCTGTGATTTGTAACATTCTTTATTCATATACTGCAACATCAGAACTTTTCTAACTAAACAACAAATTTTTATTGTTAAACAAACAAATCCGACCGTGTTCACTAAAATTTATTTTGGATTTAATGATTTTTAAATTACTTTACAACACAATGGATACGTAATAAAAATTTTATCCAAAAGGGGGCGGCAATGGCTAAATTCCAATATTACAAGGATATAGGAGGTCGATGGCGGTGGCGACTTCGTAACGACGAAGAAAAAATAATCGCAACATCCAGCGAAGGTTTCGGTGATAAACAAGAATGTTTTGACAGTATCAACGCCGTAAAGCAATTATCGGGTATTTCCGAGGTGAGAATCTATGAATCCGAAGATGAGTTTGTTATTTACAAAGAAGCGGAAGAATCCGCTCCGATAGAAAAAGCGCTGGAATCCGAACCGGTTCCAGAAATTGAACCGGAACCAACAATCGAATTAGAACCTGAACCCAAATCCGAATCCGAATCCGAACCTGAAGTTAAGGAACCCAAGCCAATTAAACCGAATATTCCCGAAGAAAAACCGGATCAACCTGCTGATATTCCGCCCATAATGAAAGAATCGGATTTCACAACAGTACCGCCAAAGTGGAAAAAACCGAATTGGGCATTAATCACTTCCATAGCATCTGTAGTAGTTATCATTATCCTGATTATCCTCTTCTCTATGAGAGACAAGCCCGAACCCGAAAAAGTCACGCTCGAAATCATTTCCGACGTTATGGAAACGGACATAGTGACCGATGAGACGCCCATAGTTATTGCTGAAGACACTGCCCGGGTCATTATTGAAACCGAACCTGAAGCAAGTGAACTTGAAGCAATTGTTGAATCGCCTGAACTGAGTAAACTTCAGGAACCCTTAGCGATGGATATCTATCATAAAGTCGTTAAAGGTGACCGGCTCTGGTCCCTCGCCGATGAATATTATTCCGATTCCTACCTTTGGCCCAATATTTATAATGCCAATACCGAAAAAATCCGAAACCCGGATATATTGCGACTTGGCATTGAATTACTCATCCCCGCTCTTGAAGGAAGTTACCTTAAGCTCAGTGAACAAGATCGACACAAAGTTGCTGTTGGCTATATTCGTGCATACCTTATTTACAAGAAATTGGGGAAAACAGACGCGAAATATTACCTGTGGGCTGTGCAACTTTATGATCCGGCAGTATTAAGTAATTTCCAGGGACAGATTGACCTGGAAGATCTGCAGGCTATTGAAAGTTTTAAAAAACATTAGGAGTAGCAATATGTCACTTCTACAACTATACATAGACAGGGAAAAAAGATGGCGCTGGAGATTACGAGCCGACGACCAGGATATTGTTGGAGTATCCGGCGTCAGTTTCGACACCAAGTCAGATTGCATTAAATACGTTGAAGAGGTTATTCAACAAGCTAAAATTGCAGAGATTGAAGAATCTGAACATTGATGAATTCGTAAAAAAATCTAACCGATCCGTAGGATATCCTATGGATCAAAGATGCCTGTCTGCGTCCCGATGGGTCGGGACAGGCAGGCAAAGAACGCCCCAGTGAAATATGCTTCGCATTTCACGGGACAGGCAAAGTATTTATTATGAAGCTGTAACAATTCACTATAACTTACTGAAAATACATCATATATAGTAATTTACGATTGTTTTTATTCTTTTTACGAAGCTATCAACATTAAATATTAAAAACCAGATAGCAATTCTAACAGGGATTTTCATTTTAGAAATCCTTGTTTTTTAAATTCGTGATACATTCTCAATTCAGCAGGGAATGGCGATAAAGCCCGTTCAATTATTCCCAATGAAAATGCGATGGTTATTCCGTAGTTCGTTATCGGTACGCCCGCGCGTTTAGCATACATAATTCTCGAAAGGACTTCCCTCCTGTTAAACATACACGAACCACAATGGATGATCAGTTTATAATCTGCTAAATCATCTGGAAAATCATGTCCCTGCACATGGTTAATATTCAGATTTCCGCCAATATACTGCGCCAGCCAGCAAGGAATTTTAACGGTGCCGATATCATCTTCAATCGGATGATGAGAACATGACTCGGCAATTAATATTTTATCACCGGGTTTAAGTTCATCAATCACCAAGGCGCCGCGAACAAATTCCTGAAGGTTTCCTTTATAACGGGCAAACAGTATCGAGAACGAGGTCATCAAAACCTCTTTCGGAGTATCAGCGGCTACTTCTAAAAATGCTTGCGAATCGGTCACAACTAACGCCGGTTTCGAATTCAACCGGTGCAACGCATCGCGCAATTCACTCTCCTTCACAACCATACAATATGCGTTACTATCAAGAATATCGCGGATTGTTTGCACTTGCGGTAAAATCAGGCGCCCTTTCGGCGCCTCTTTGTCGATTGGCACAACTAAAATAATCAGTTCACCCGGTTGAATTAAATCGCCGATTATCAATGGTGCATTGATTATTTCCGGCGGAGTGGCTTTAATAATTGCTCCACGCAGATCATATATTCCTTCAGATTTATTGGCAACGGTTTTGACGACGATCATACCGTTATCATTTAATTTATTTATCAATAATGAATCTGGTTCGTGCTTGTCGTTTTTATTAAATACAACAATTGCCGGCACATTTCGATCTTTAAATTCGTTTAGCAGTTCGTTCTCAAATTTTCCCCAGCCCTGCCCGGTGGCAATAATAATAGCAAGATCGGTTCGGTCGAATATTTTCCTGGTACGCGAAGTGCGCACCTCTCCGAGAACACCAAAGTCATCCACACCGGCTGTGTCGATAAACAGCACCGGACCGACAGGCAATAATTCCATTGGCTTTTCAACCGGATCGGTTGTGGTTCCTGCGACATCAGATACGATTGACACGACTTGCCGGGTCAGCGCATTTAAAAGCGATGATTTCCCCACATTTCTTCGTCCGAATATCCCAATATGCAGGCGTAATCCCTTTGGCGTTTTTTGCATAGTATTATAACTCCCGTTTGGTGTTAATTCCCCCTAAATATAAACGTCACGTTTTCCCCGAACAGTTTTATGATAGTAATCTTCAAAATTCCTGAGCAAATTCCCTTTTTTGAAAAACGGAATATTGTGAATTTCTTCAATTTCCTTCCGGATCAATTTTTCACCGACAACTTTCGTTTCAGGTGAGGCATAATCATCCAAATATTCCCGAAAAGTCAAAACAGCGTTCAATTTACAGAATTTGGCTTCCGTGCAACTTTGTAATAAACCCATGATCTTATCGCCGGTACGTCCACAACGGTATCCTGCGGTACAAAAAGAGGTAATCATGTCCATTTCGGCAAGTTCGCGGATAACTTCATCCAGACTCCGAGTATCACCCAGCAAAAACTGTTGCATGCTTTCATCCTGATCATTCCGCTTAAAACCATTTAATGCCTTTAAGGTTTCCGTATATCCACCGATCCCGATCTTCGTTGAAGCGTCAGTTTGCGTACAACCCACCTGAATGATTTCCCTGCGTAGCTGGGCGCTCTCTCTGGCAGTGATGATCAATCCTGTATAGGGAACAGATAATCGGAGCACTGTTACCAATTTTTTAAAATCACTATCATTCACCAGATATTTTGAGTGGGTGCTTAAGTACGAGCCTGCCGCCGGCATCATTCTGGGAAAAGAAATCGTATGGGGACCAATGCCAAATTACCGTTCCATATCAATCGCATGATACAGCAATCCCATAACTTCAAAACGCCAGTCATATAATCCGAATAATGCGCCGATTGCCAGGTCATCGATACCGGCTTCCATTGCGCGGTGCAAAGCATATAAGCGCCAACGGTAGTTTCCCTTAATTGTATCCTCCGGATGGACACTTGCGTAGATCTGTTTATGATATGTTTCCTGGAAGACCTGATAGGTGCCAATTCCCACATCCCCAAGTTTTTTCAAATCAGCTGTCGACATCGGCACCGCATTAATATTGACTCTGCGAATCGTGCCTTCACCGTGCCGGGCTTTTTTCTTGACAGTATAAATGGCTTTGATTGTTTCAGCCATATAATCGGCATCGGAAGAGGCGTGTTCGCCATAAACTACGATCATGCGCTTGTGACCTTCGGAAATGACCGCTTCAGCTTCATGTTTTACTTCGTCAATACTTAAAATGCGCCGCTTTTCACTACGGTTTTCAAGACGAAAACCACAGTATGCACAGTTATTGACACATAAATTGCTGCAATATAACGGAGCGAAAAAGACAATCCTGTTATCGTAAACCTTCCTCTTTACTTCCAACCCGGTTGCGTACATTTCTTCCCATAATTCGGGATCAGTAACATGCAGAAGCGCCGCTGTTTCAGCCGGTTCGAGTCGCTCAATTTTTAACGATTTCTGTAAAATATCGCGAACCTGTTCTTTATCAGGATTAGCATTGCTCTTCAACGTCTCTGTAATCGCCAGCTCATCGATAAAATCTTTGCCATCGATGAGATATTTATCGATTTCATCCTGTTTAATCGCCTGCTTTACCCACTCTTTGACTGCTAACTCCGACATCCTATCCTCATTTATTTTTCATTTCTTAATGGTGAATCACCTCTGGAATACGAAACATTGTACCCGGCTTTAGTAATCATATTAATCGCAGATTGTAAACTGTCCTCTAAAACATCTGTCCGAACGTTTTTTCCGGGATAAATATTGTATAACTCTTTGACTCTTGCGGGAGTAAAGGAAGGCATAATCACATTCGCCCCGATTTGGAGCCCCCGTAAGCGAGCGCCGGGCTGAACACTATCCAAAGCGCTGGTTGATGGAATATTCGCCATCGGGTTTAATATTCGCACTAAAGCTAACGTTCTGAACGCCAAATGAATATCTCCTTTCGCTTCATCGGCAAAGGGAGTTTGTGAATGCGCAACGAATGGGCCCATTCCAACCATATGCAGTTTCATATCGGTCAGCGTCTGAATGGCTGTCATCAAATTTCCAACTGATTCACCAGGCATATCGATCATGATCCCCGAACCGACTTCATAATCCAGTTCACGCAACGTTTCAACACATATCAGGCGTTCTTCCCAGAAATTCCCCGGTCTGGCTTTGGTATAATTTCCCCGGTCAAATGTCTCCATGCGGATTAAATACCGGTCGGCGCCTGCATCTCTCCAGAGTTTATATGAATTGTAATTTCGCTCACCGAGCGATAATGTTACGGCGATTGCATACCTCGACTTTATTGCAGTGATAATATCTGCAATATCCCGGTCAGTATAATAAGGATCTTCACCGGTCTGAAGCACGATGGTTGTAATTCCTGATTGAACAATTTCTTCGGTACAATCCAAGATTTCCCGCGCGGTCAATCTGTATCGGTGAATCTCACGATTTCCGCGTCGAAGTCCGCAATACAGGCAATTTTGTTTGCAATAATTGGAAAACTCGATGATACCACGCAGATATACACCTTTGCCGAAAACATCACCGCAAATCCTGTCTGCTAATGCGAACAACTCCTGGTCATTTTTACCAGTCAAGTAATCATAAATTTCTATATCACTTAAGTACATACGGTTTAAAATCTCAGTAAGTTCTCGTTCCCAAATTGAATTTGGGAACAAGTTTATTTAGACATTCAATGTGATGGATTTTACCCGAACAGTATGTATCTGTCCTAATTTTCCGGTCAAAGCGCCCAGTTCATCGGTTGACATATTCAGAATAAGGAAAATAATCGCCATATTTTGACCCTTCACCGGGTAGCCTACACGCAGCAGAATATTATCGGCGTGTTGATGCAATAATTCACCAACTTCGCGATATACCGAATTACGATTAAAAACCGTAATCGTCGTTGTGTGCACTTTCTTTTCCATAAAAAAATCCCATCCTTTGCCATTCAAGGGATGAGATTTATCCGTTATTGCTTTAGGTCTTTTCCTCATCCCTTGATGTTAGATTACTCCTTCTTCTTAGGAAAACAGGCGGAATATATCAGCAATTTCGCAAATAACAAAAAGAAAAAACGCCAAAAATTTAGGTCGATTAACCTAATCTACCTATCTACTTCTCGTTCTGCTTCCCTTCACACCTGTTAGGTCTAATTGATACTTCTATTTTCGATGCGCTTATCCATATAAACCTGACAGGTTTAACTCTATCGCCGCTAACGAACATCCTGCCAGGTCTGAGGACCTGACAGAACTGTAAATTACAGAATAAGAAATCCCCGTTGAATCAACAGGGACTAATGAATTTTATAAAACGAGAATTAAGTCTTTATATAATCTCTAAAATCTTCTCTTGCAGTTTGCGTTTTGGCTGCATGCCGACAATTTGAGTGGCAACCTCTCCATCTTTAAAAATTAACAGGGTAGGAATACTCCTGATGCCGTATTGCCG
>JADHWC010000005.1 GCA_016783665.1 Fidelibacterota bacterium
TTTTCACCTTGAAGGGATAATTACGCCCTGACGTAAAGAATTTATCCTTAAATACCATGATTTTCCTGTCAAACCAATGCAAGAATTTGCTCACTTTTCAAATAACAGTAAATATTTTACTTGCATTATGGCAAGTAGACGACGCATCACCAACAGCGAATGTGATTTTGTTGTCCTTTCAATATTTCAAAAACGCTTCGTAAACTCGCAAAATCATCAATCATAAAACAGCTTTCGCTGTTGGGTGCATGCGATTGTTATGCAGAATTAATCTATCTTCTTTTTAATTAGCCTTCTCATAAAATGAATCTCACCTGCTTTTATATCACATAAAATGCTTCTTTTATTATCGATCGGATAGAACAGAATATCATTTCTATAATAATAGGAGGAAATCTTATAATTTGGCTGAAAATGCACCTCGGAATATATTGGTAGAAAGGTTTGATATAAAATCAATGTACCATCAAAATAATCAAATATATTATACCCGGCTATATCGTCTGTATATTTTAGTAATTCTTGAACCTTAAATGTATTCACGTCAATCAGAATAATATCATTGGCGCTTTGTGTAATTAGCCAATTTTCATCTGATGATATAGACATTGATTTTGGCCATTTTCTGACTCCACGATTTTCATAATCGCCATAAATATAATCTCTTGATTTATACCACATTTTCTTACCACTAGCAGGATCAAAACAATAAAATCCCGATTCTTTTCCTTGGTTATATAAAATAATGTTATTTTTAGATATTGCGCTGTTTCGTCTTAAAAAGTCGAAAGGATGAAACATAAAATGTGTGATCAAAGTGTACCATAATACTTCTTCCTTTTCAGGATCATATAGAAATAAATAACTGTCGCCTGCTCTTTCTTTCATAGATCCATTCGTCCATACAAGGCTGAGAATTTTATTATCAGGTGTGAACCTGAGACTATTATTATCTGAATACAATGCTGCTGGGAGTAATACTTCTTTTTTCTGGCCATTCTTTGTGTAATAATAAAACCGTGTTGGTACGTGATTGCCATATTCAATAATATATTCTCCGTCAGGAGATAAATAATAATCAAATTCAGTTTTCTTTAATTTACATAGTTCGTCTCCCTGCCTGTTTAATACAATACAACTACTATATAAATCACATAAAATTATATTGCCGTTTGAAGATACTTCTGTTCTTTCAAGAGGAATCTCCGAAAACTCCTTTTCCAAAATCAAAAAACCATCCTTTGCAATTAATCGAATGAAGTAGCTATTATCTTTTTTATATCGAACTAATATCTCATCTGTTTCTGAAGCAATATCAAACCCTAAAATCTTACCGTCAATATGTAATGATCTATAATTCTGATAATTCTCTGAAATATATTTGGAATAATTTATTCTTACGGTATCGATATTTTGCCCTGTACAACTATGCATTACCAATAAGATAAACGATAATATATTTAGTGATATGTTATTCATCTGAAGTACTTTCCCCCTTACTGCATAACATTGTCAATATATGGAAAACTTTCCATCATATCAGCCTTATATAGCTGGAAAACATTTCCACCTATTGACCGCATTTGATTTAAAATATGGAAAAAAGCAGATTGATTTTCCACATTTATATCATACGACTTCATGAAGTGGAAATTAACAGGGATTAACACGATAAGCAAGAACAAGTTCAGACCTGATCCAAATTCAAAGCAATTACACCTGTCAGGTTTATTAGATTCTTTTTCCTCAGGTGAGATCAATTTTGTAAACCTGACAGGTGTAGGTATATCCTTAACTTTTACCGGCAGATGAAAATGATTTGGTATCAGACAATAAGCATAAATCTCTACAAAAGTCGATATATACGAATTAAGTTTTGCAAGAAAATAGAGGTAATTCGCGTCGGTGTAAAAAAGTTTATCTTCTCCATTCGCCCGGTTATAGACGTGGTAAAACTGATTCTCGATGAAAATGGGCATAGTATTTTGAGCTTTGGTGTGCATTGCGTTTCCTACACTTTAGACCTGGCAGGTTTATTAGATCCTTCCGACCCAGATAAGATTAACTGATTAAACCTGCCAGGTCTAAGATTATTCCAGAGAATATTTCGCTATTTCCAGATAATTGATTTTGGCGTTTCGATGGTCTTCTATAAACCGGTCTCTACCTTCGAAAATATCATAAATTGTTTTGCGAGGTAGTTTGGTCGGTTGGTTGTCAAGCAGAGCCTTATAGGAACTCCAGCGATAATTTTCGAAAGATTGTGTTATTTGATGGTGAATGGGATTCACGTGAGTATAGATGATAATCATTTTCAAATATTCTTCGGTATCAATGAGTTTTCGCTTGAATGGTTTATCAAACAGACTGCCCGAGCGGTTCTCTTGTCGGTTGATGGATTTAGCGTAGCAGTTGAAGAAATTGGAAAAAGCCTGCGTAATTATGCTATTCCACATGTCAGGTTTATTAGGTTCTTTTTTCTCAGGTGAGATCAACTTTGTAAACCTGACAGGTGTAAGCGTAGGTATAATATCCTTAACTTTTATCAGCAGATGAAAATGGTTTGGTATCAGGCAATAAGCATAAATCTCCACAAAAGCTGATACATACGAATTAAGTTTTTCAAGAAAATAGAGGTAATTCGCATCGGTGTAAAAAAGTTTATCATCTCCATTCGCCCGATTATAGACATGGTAAAACTGATTCTCGATGAAAAGGGCTATTGTATTTTGAGCTTTGGTGTGCATCGTTTTCTACACTTTAGACCTGACAGGAAAAAGAAAACCTGTCAGGTCTTTACATTCTCATTCTCTCTATCTTTCATCATTTCGGGCGAATTCTTTAAAAAGCGATCAATCAGGTTTTCCACCAATTCATCTCCGAGAATGAAAGTCAAGGTAATGTGCCCGTCATTCCGATGCTGTTTATTCCATAGCGCCGCAGTTTCCACGGCATTGGGATTGCGCGCCCAAGTGTCTCACCAGAGACCTCCGTTGAGGCGAAAGATTCGTTAGGGCTTTTCCAATTAAGGTGACTTTATAATTCCGGCAAGTTCTTCAGGGGCATAGATGTTTAGAGAAGCATACTTAAAATCTTTAGTATTTCTTGTTACAATTCCATCTATATGGCTTAGATTTGCAGATTCGTGCAATACCGCATCTTCAAAATCGGAGATGTTATGACTGCATGCAGATTCAAATATTGACTTATTTAATTCGGTCAGTGCAAAAATATTTAGCAGGTTTTTAATCAGCTTCTTCGCTTTATCTGATCCTTTGACTTTTGTTACTAAATAACCAATAGTGGTTAAGGTTGTCGGACAAATATATCCTTCAATAATTCCTTGTTCAACTTCGGATAAAAGAAATGTGGCAACATTATAGTATGGTTTACGAAGAAGCAGTACGTCTAATATTACGTTCGTATCAAATAAGATTTTCATAAATACTTACCTTCTAAGTATTTTTTATAATCTTTTTCATCAATATTAGAATCGACGAGAGCACCATATAAAGATTTTACATTTGGGGGTAATGCTTTGCCTTCGATAAATTCTTTTTTAGTAAGCATTCTAAAGTAATCCGCAACCATTTTAGAGAGTGATTTACCTTTTTTATCAGCAATTGTTTTTGCCAGGTTGATCAACTCGTCTTCCATTCTTAAAGTCAATTTTGTTTGCATATCATCTCCTTGTACGTCTTCCTTCATAATATTAATACGTCATATAGAAATATGCAATAACTTTTTGATTGTTCCACAATAATTTCTTTTTACATGCCATAACGGATTAACTCACCGGCGCAAACTCGACCGGGAATTTGTTGTTTGATTAACGAAATATATTATGCAGACTTTCATTTTTAAAATCTCGCTACCAGCATTTTGTGTCCGGTGCAGTGGGAGTTAGATAGTGACAATAGATGATTCATTTCAATAGTACCATTTATTTGTTTCTGCAAAACTTTCTGTCTTTATAGTGTATAAATAAACTCATACGCTCCCGCGTTTACGCCAACATGATATCTTGCCTGTCTCATAATTACTTATCTGGCGAATTCTTAAAAAAGCGCTCAATCAGGTTTTCCACCAGTTCATCTCCGGGAATGAAAGGCAAGGTAATGTGCCCGTCATTCCGATGCTGTTTATTCCATAGCGCCGCAGTTTCAACGGCGTTGGGATTGCGCGCCCAGCTGCGCCGGGCGACACCGCCCATGACGTCCCATGAAAGCCCTTTTCGAATCACTTCATCGGCTTTTTCGCTGCCGTCAAGAAGGATGCCGTTGCCTCCGTTACTGGCACGCCCGATACCGACGCCGCCGCCGTTGGAAAGTACAACGAGTGTCATTCCTCTCGCTATATTGCCGCCGAAGCACTGCACCGACATATCGGCGGTTGTCCGGCTGCCGTCGTAAATATTGGCAGTTTCCCGGAAGGGCGAGTCGGTGCCGGAGACATCATGATGATCGCGACCGAGCAGTACCGGTCCGATTTCACCGTTGCGCACCATATCGTTAAACTTCAAGGCGATGCGGATGCGACCCCCTTCGTCGGAATAGAGAATCCGACACTTTGTGCCCACTATTAGTTGATTTTCCTCGGCAGTTTCGATCCAGTGGTAATTATCGCGATGCAGCGAACTCAATTTCGGATCGATACAGGTCATAACAGCCTTATCGGTCTTATGGAGATCTTCATTCTTGCGGCTGAGACAGACCCAGCGGAATGGTCCAAAGCCTTTATCAAAGCAAACCGGGCCCATGATATCTTCCACATATGACGGCCAGATGAACCCTTCGGAAGTGTCAACCCCGTTTTGGGCGATTTCCGGGATGCCGGCGTTAAAAATGGACGCCATGAAACTATTGCCGTAATCCCAAAAATAGGAACCTTTCTGTGTGAGGTGTTTGATTACGCGATAGTGACACCTGAGCGACTGATCTACAAGTTTGCAGAATTTATCCGGATCGGATTTAATCAGTTCGCGCCCTTCATCAAAAGTTACTCCTGCGGGAGTGTAGCCGCCTTCATAAACGGCATGACAGGATGTTTGATCGGAGATCAGTTCTACTTCGATATTTTTTTTGTCAATATATTCCAAAAGATCTACGACATTGCCATGATAGGCGATGGAAACGGCTTTTCCGGTTTGTTTATATTCCTGCATCCAGCTGGTGATCTGATCGAGATTGTCGGACACTTTGCCGACCCAACCCTGTTCGTGGCGGGTCTTGATCCGGCTGTAATCCACCTCCGCGATCACGCCGATTCCACCGGCAATTTCGACGGCTTTAGCCTGGGCGCCCGACATTCCGCCAAGACCGGAACTCACGAAGAAAATTCCTTTCAGGTCTTTATCATCGGGAATACTAAGATATTTCCTGCCGGCATTTAATAACGTAATAAAAGTGCCATGAACAATTCCCTGGGGTCCGATATACATCCAGCCGCCGGCGGTCATCTGCCCATAATTGGAAACGCCCATGGCTGCCAATTTTTTAAAGTGTTCCGAATTATCCCATTCTCCGACAATTATACCATTAGTGGAAATAACCCTGGGAGCCATTGGACTGGAAGGAAAGAGACCAACCGGGTGACCGGAACTGACGACCAAGGTCTGTTCTTCGGTCATGATTTCGAGATACTGTTTAATTAATAGGTATTGCATCCAGTTCTGGCATACCTGCCCGGTTTCGCCATAGGTCACCAGTTCATAAGGATAAAGCGCCACTTCGAAATCCAGATTATTATCGATATTCACCTGGAGAGCGCGGGCGGCCAGGATGCCTTTATATTCATTTACCGGTTTGCCCCAGATACGACCTTCAGGACGATAGCGATACCCGTAAATTCGTCCCATAGTGCGCAGTTCTTCCAGAAATTCAGGCGCCAGTGTCCTGTGTAACTCTTCCGGGATATATCGAAGCGCATTTTTTAAGGCTATGACGGCTTCGTTTTTCGTTAGGTTGAAGCCGCGGTTCGGAGCGCGGCGAATGCCTTTGACAAACTCCTTTTTGGCTGGAAGTTCTGCCGGCAGTTTTATTGTCATAGCCGACGCTATGTCGAAATTATTCATGATCTGCTCCCATATTGCTTTGATCAATCATCAACTTTACGAAAGATTTAAGGAGATATCGTGAAGTGCTATTAAATAATCCCGATGAATATCGGGACAAAGTTTGCTCTCGTCCAGGAGTCCAACATAACCGTTGAAATTTATATGTTAGGCTGAAGTGAGAAATGTTCATCATTAAGATTTTCATTTTGGCAAACGTTCCTGTACCCGGGCCTGAATTGTCCCGTTTTCCAGGTATTGGTAGAGATTTTTTCCCGGGCAGAGAGTCTCGGTATAATCTTTATGTCCTTTGATGTCATACAGCGGAACATTGAATCGTTCAACTAAGTATGCCGTGAGTTCGATAATCGCTTTCATTTGAGCTTGATTTACGGTTGCGTTTTCAAAATTTCCCATCAGACAGATCAGAGCATGTCCACTGGGATCGTAATCCGTATTGGTAGCGCCGGGATAATTGATGGGTCTTATCTCATATATTACGCCGTTAGGGTCAATCATAAAATGGTAAGGAATATCGATCCACTTTTTTTCTTTACGGCTCCAATCCTGAAGTCTGCGAACATGCTCAACGGGGTCTTTTTCAGAAGGATAGTCAACCCCGCCGTGGTGGATGGTTATCTTGCTTATTTCATGTTGAGGTAATATACCGGCGAGCGGTTTCCATTCCCAGTCGGCGCGCCGGACGACCTGCAAATGATCCGGATAACTTAATTCCAGAACCTCATATTCTTTATGAATCGGTATGGAACACGCGCTGAAAATTAAAACTAAGATAAAGATAAAAAGCATTCCGGATTTCATCGGTTTTTCCTTTCAATGATTGCAATTAAAGTTAGCCAATTCAAAACTTCAGTACAAACTAAAGATAACGGCTTAGTGCTTGTATGGTCAACCCTGTTTTATTAGCTTTGGCACAAATGGCGGGGGAATTTTTTTATGAACAATGCCAAAATAATCAGCAATATCGGGGAACTTGTCAGCTATGACTCTGATTCGGAATCGATGAAAGTATATCAAAATGTCGATATGGTATTTGCCGATGGAGTCATTCGGGAAATCGGTAAAGATCTGTTTTCCAGTGAACTTGAGCTTTTCGATACTGGAGGTTCGTTAGTCACTCCCGGTTTTGTAGATCCTCATACTCATCCGGTGTTTTTTGAAACACGGGAGTTGGAATATGAGATGAGAATTATGGGCAAATCCTATATGGAAATTGCCGCCGCCGGTGGCGGAATTCGTTCCAGTGTCCGAAGCTTGCGGTCTGCTGACTACAAAGAACTAAAAGGGAAAGTCAAACAGCGGCTGGATGATTTTTTCAGATATGGCACAACTACGATTGAAGCGAAAAGCGGGTATGGATTATCAACGGAAAGCGAGTTGATGTCGCTTCGGCTGTTAAAAGAATTAGACGATGAGCATCTACTGGACATCAAACGAACGTTTTTAGGCGCACACGAATATCCGGATGAGTATCGCGAGGATCATGATGCTTACATCGACCTGATTATTCAGGAAATGTTGCCCGCAGTCGTCCGGGAAGGATTAGCGGAATTTTGTGATGTGTTTTGTGAAGAGGGCGTATTTTCTGTCCGTGAATCCCGCAGAGTATTGGAAGCGGCGAAATTTCTGGGACTCGGTATTCGTTTGCACGCCGAGGAATTCAAACCCATTGGCGGTGTGCAATTAGCAGCGAAACTGGGAGCCATATCGGCTGACCACCTGACCGCGATAACCGATGAGGGTATCGATGCTTTGATAGAGGGAAACGTAATCCCAATCCTGTTGCCGGCGACGACGTTTTTCCTTGGCTTGGATCACTATGCTCCGGGAAGGAAAATGTGGGACAAGGGTTTGCCGGTTGCCATTGCCACGGATTTCAACCCGGGCAGCTCCATGACCCAATCCATGCCGCTCGTTATTTCAATTGCCTGCTTGAAACTGAAATTGACGCCTCTGGAAGCCCTTCAAGCAGCAACAATTAATGCTGCACGATCAATCGCGATGGATAACGCTGTGGGTAGTCTTGAGCCGGACAAACAGGCTGATTTTGTGATCTGGAAATTCAACCGCTATCAGGGCATACCCTATTATCTGGGGTACCAGGCGATTCGCAGCGTTTGGAAGAGAGGGCAGCTAGTATGGTCCGAACCTGGCGAATAAGACCGAAAATAAATTATTTTATTAAAAAAACAATTGACAAAGAACCTATAAATATCTAAAATCAGACACATGAATCGAAGTGGAAAAATATAAAGGGAGGTAAAATTTTGAGAAATATAAAGCCCGTATCAGCGCTACTCACATTAATAACTGTTTCACTGCTTTTTTCAGGAATTGCGTTTGGTAATTCAGATTATTATTCTTCCGTTCAAAAGATTTGTAATGCCTACCAGATAACAGTTGATTATGATCGTATGAATCTGATGGATCTGGAAGATGGTGATAAAGAATTTACATTGAGCGTAAAAAGTACCCGAGGCCAGTTCGATCGCGTGATGCTCGTTAGCTTTTACGCAGCCGGAAAGGCGATGAATTATCATAAGGAGCCGATCCGGAAAGTCACGGTGGTTATCAGTGTGGAGTACAAAGGTACTCAAAATATTGTGGCACACGCTACAAAAGAAAATATTATGAAATTTGTGAACGGTGAGTTGACGTCGACGGAGTTTGTCAGAAGAGTTAAATTTGATTAATTTGCAAAATAACAATTAAGGAGGAATTCATGGATCCTTTTTCATGGTCTTATACGTTAATGATGTATCTGAGAGGAATAGGCTGGGCGATCGTCGCATCAATCGGTTTTTCCTTTGGTGTTGGTCTGGCTATCAAAGTTTTTGACTGGTTATCGACTTCAATCGATGAATGGGAAGAGATTAAAAAAGGTAATATTGGCGTTGCATTAATTATCTGTTCTCTCATCCTGATGGTCGGTCTGTTGGTCTATAAAGTCATATAATTAACGATTCAACACATTTACGGGAAATCCGGCAGGGAATGGGTTTCCCGTTTTTGCTTTAGCAAATTATAAATAATATTATGAATTTATTCATCGTGGTTCTCTAATATCCGCTGAATTTTCGCCTCATATTCTGTTTTATGAATACCCTTCAATTGATGGTCTTTCCCCTGTAGCTGGTTTGCAAGCGCTTCGAGTTCTTTACCCGAAAAACTAATGGCGTTCAATACATGAGTTTTAAAAGCCTTATATGCCAGCGGCGCAACCGCCTTTGTAATTTCAGCCACGGCTTTTCCATATTGCCTGATTTCCCATTGGGCGTGGTAATCAAGGCGTAATTTCAGAAAGTGAAACAGGTTGTTCAAGTCGATCTGCCAGTACCATTGGGTATAGAGGGATAGCGGTAAGTTAATGCGCGCCAGTTCCCGGGCAATGCCGTCTTCAATCAATTTTCCATAATTTTCATAGGCACTTTTTTGATCGTTGATTAAAATGTCCAGCACTTTTTGGCGAAGTTTTACGGGCACTTCTTCTTCTGCCCGACCTTGACGATTGTCTTTGCTTTGAAATTTTATCTGATCCGGATTTGGAACATAAAATTCATTTTCCATGATACTGTAGCGACCGGATATTTCATTAATTCGGGCTGTACGGTGCCGGATCCACTGACGGGCGACGAAAATGGGCATTTTACAGTGAAATGTCAGGATGACCTGTTCGAACGGAGAAGTATGCTGATGGCTCATCAGGTAATCGATGAGAGCCTGGTCCTCACGAACAGATTTTGTGCCCTGACCATAGCTGACGCGAGCCGCTTGTACGATTCGGCTGTCTCCGCCAAGATAGTCAATCAGACGGACAAATCCTTTGTCCAGAACCTTAAATTCTTTATCCAGAATCGCTTCTGCTTCAGGAACAATTATATGTGCCATAGTGTTAATACTCCTGAATATTTGAACTATTGAAAATGTACGAATTTTTCGGATATGATAACAGGGTGAAATAAATGTGATATTTTTCAATGAATAGTGCGCTGTTTTTCGTAATTTTGATTGAGAACACAAATGTTTAATAAATACGCCATATTATCCACTTTATTAATACTGAGTATTTCAATTTTTGGAGGATCCGACCCGGACTGGGTGGACCAGGAAATTGAACTCAAGCGACGACTGCTGGAAAACCGCAGAAAGATGGCGAAATCCATGAGTTTGAATAATCGTAAAGATTATGATGTGGGATATTACGGATTGGATATTAATGTCGATATAAACAACAAGAAAATTTCCGGAACAACTACAATCAGAGGAAAATCCCGGATCGATGATCTGTTATCCATATTTTTAGACCTTACGTCTTCTATGCAGATCGACAGTGTTGGATCGGATGCAAATAGATATGCACGAACCGAAGATGGTTTTCACGCCTATTTTTCCACATCTTTAGATAGTGGAGATATGTTTGAAATACAGATAAGCTATGCCGGGCATCCTGAAGAAGGCGGATTCCAGGGATTTGCTTTTGATTATCATAGCGGCGTTCCAATAGTATCCACTCTGAGCGAACCCTATTATGCCCATAGCTGGTTTCCGTGCAAGGACTTGCCCGGCGATAAAGCCGACTCCGCCGACATCGTCGTTACCGTTCCCGATACCTTAACCGCAGTATCCAATGGCACACTGGTATCGGTGGTAAATAATCAGGACGGGACCGCGACTTTTACCTGGCAGGAACGGTATCCGATCGCAGTCTATCTCATATCATTGGCGATTTCAAATTATGCTGAACTTGAACATTCCTATACAGGTTTGGATGAGACAGTCATGCCGATAAAACATTGGTATTTTCCTGAGGATTCAAGTAAGATTGGTAATCTTTCATTAACATCGGAAATGATCAGATTTTTTGCCGGCATCTGGGGAGAATATCCCTTCATTAATGAAAAATACGGTCACGCCCAGTTTTCCTGGGGCGGAGGTATGGAGCATCAGACATGCACCAGTCTGGGAAGTTATAGTGAGCTGCTTATTTGCCATGAACTGGCTCACCAGTGGTGGGGTAATATGGTTACCTGTGCGAACTGGAAAAATATCTGGCTGAATGAAGGATTTGCCCGGTATTCTGAAGCGCTCTGGAAAGAGCACAATTTTGGTGCCCAGGCGCTTAAAGATTACATGGATTATCTGAATCGACCGGAAGTCTGGCAAAATAGTCCGCTATACATTACTGATACGACAAATGTTTACTCGATTTTTAACCGGATTGTGTATGATAAAGGAGCCTGGGTTCTGCACATGTTGAGACATGTCGTTGGCGAAGAGGTTTTCCGGGATATTTTCCCGGCGTACCGGGAAGCCTACTTTATGGACGTCGCCACAACCGATGATTTCCAGAGAATTTGTGAGCAGGTTTATGGCGATGATCTTGACTGGTTCTTCGATCAATGGATCTATCAAATCGGTCAACCGAATTACAAAGTGAGTTGGAGCCGTGAACAGATCTCAGTAAATGACTGGAATATAACCGTTGATATTGAGCAAGCCCAGTATCCTCAAAATCTCTTCAGAATGCCTCTCGACGTTCGCGTGGAATTTCTAAAAAGTGATACAATACTGACAATCATTGATTCATCATTTGTTCAACAATTTGATTTTCAGTTTGCCGACATGCCTGTAGATATTGAAATCGATCCCGGTGGCTGGGTATTAAAATCTGTTCAGTATTCCATGATTGATCCTGATCTTGGTTATAACCCGGATCGCTTTTTGTTAACGCATCCCTATCCGAATCCCTTCAATGCAGCAACGCATTTTGAAATTTATCTGCCATTTAATATCGTCGGTGAATTGAAAGCGTACGATATAACAGGCAGGGTTGCCGACGTAATTGAAAGCGGCGCTATACCGGCAGGTTATTATCAAAAAACATGGCAGCCAAAAGCTCTTCCTTCCGGTGTTTATATAATTCGGCTTGAATCAGATAAGATTAATCTTGAGCAAAAGGTTGTATATATGAAATGATTGATGTATCTTTTTTCGGCTCAAGGGCGTCTAAATAAATGATTGAAATTGGAAATATTCAGATGAATTGTATAGATTTAATTGAGAATATAAAATTAGCGATATGGTATTATAAATTATGAAGCGATCCACCTTTTTCCTTATTATCCTTAGCGTCTTGTTGATCGACCCGGCATTTGCCCAATTTGGGAAAAATAAAGTTCAGTATGATGACCACACCTGGTCATTTATCCAGACCGAGCATTTTGATATTTTTTTTCATGATAAGGGCAAGGAACTGGCAGATTTCTCTGCCCCGATTCTCGAGCAGGCGGTAAAAGAAATATCAAGTGTCTTGAATTGGCGAATGCGAAAACGCACATCAATTATTATTTATAATACCCATAGCGATTTTCAGCAGACCAATGTCACGTTACAATATATGTACGAAGGCATTCAAGGGTTTACGGAAATATTTAAAAATCGCGCTGTCGTGGCATTTGATGGGAGCAATAATAGTTTTTGGCATTTATTGCGTCATGAACTGGTTCATGTGGTCGTCAATGATATGATTTACGGCGGGAGTATCCAGAGTGTGATCTCCGGACGAGTTCGGTTGCGCATCCCGACTTGGATGAACGAAGGTCTCGCTGAATATATTGCCATGGGTTGGGATACCAATGCCGATATGATTTTACGAGATATTGCCACTACTAACGATATCCCAAATGTCAATGAACTGGATTATTATTTAGCCTATAAAGGCGGGCAATCCGTTTACCGCTTTATTGCAGAAAAATATGGCGATCAGAAAATCGGAGAAATCTGGTCGAACATGAAGGGTCGTTCCAGTGCTGAGAAAGGCTTCGAAACCTCTATCGGAATGAACATTAAAGAGCTATCGGAAGCCTGGCATAAATGGGTGCGTACGGAATACTGGCCGGATGTTGCAGACCGGGATGAATTGGATGATATTGCCATTCGATTGACTGATCATAAAAAATTGAAAAATTATTTCAATACCGGACCATCCATAAATCCCAATGGAACACAAATCGCCATAATGTCGGATCGCAAGGGGTATGCGGACATTTACCTGATCTCGGTTTCAGATGGAAAAGTTATAAAAAAGCTGGTGAGCGGACAGCGGACTCCCGACCTGGAAGAATTGAAATGGTTAAATCCTCGTCTCAGCTGGTCGCCGGATGGGAAAAAAATTGTTATGGCTGTCAAGAGCGGTGCAAAAGACGCCTTAGTAATTGTCAATACGAAGACAAAGAAGCGAAAAAAATATTCATTTGATGAATGTAACGAGCTCTTTTCCGCGGCATGGTCACCAGATGGCAAGCAAATAGCCTTTATCGGTCTGAATAATGATCGCACAGATCTGTACGTGTTTCATTTGAAAAAGAAAAAATTAACACGTTTGACGAATGACTGGGCGTCGGATTTCGAACCGAACTGGTCGCCCGACAGTAAAAAAATTGTTTTCGCATCACAACGCAATATCAATAATACTAATATGAATTCTGATGAACTGACGAATTGGTCAACGTCACCTTACAATCAAACAGATCTATATGTTTGTGATGTTAAAACAGGGGAAATCAGTCAACTGACCGAAACTCCCTGGAACGAGAATTACCCTGCCTGGGCACATACTCAAAATAAGATTATTTATACATCGGATGCTCACGGTATATCAAACCTCTATATTCTCGATCTTGATTCCGGTAGCCACATTGCCGTAACGAATGCACTGACAGGAGTGTTTCAACCGAGTTTATCACAGGATGATTCCCGACTGGTTTTTGCCGGTTATTCAAAGTTCGGCTGGGATGTGTTTACAGTGAGTAATCCGTTAGCCATGGTGGATGAACCAAAGACAATTAAACCAACTGTATTTGCTAACAGATTGGCAGAAATATGGGATAATCCGGAAGAAAATATTCGTTTTGATATACCCTCGCCGGAAGATGTTCAGCGATCTTACACTCATAAAGTAGGTGAAGAACAATCCTATACAAACTATATTTTTGCTCCAAATTATCAGCAATTTTCGAGTCAGTCCCCTGATACCGCAGATACACCTGCTGATACGGTCAGCTATAAAGACGATGAAGGCAAATTCAAAGTTAATCCCTACAAGACCAAATTTACGCTCGATTTGATTGACAGTCAGGCGGGGTATAACACATTCTGGGGATTTCAGGGAACTACGGTTTTTGCCTTTAGCGATGTGCTCGGTGATCATCGCTTTACATTTGGAACAGAGATGTACATCGATCTTGAAAATAGCGATTATTATATGTCTTATCAGTATCTTGCGCGACGCACAAATTTTGGCGTTACCGGATTTCATTCGGCTAACTTTTGGCAAATTAGTATGTTTCAACTTTATCGCTTGAGGAATTACGGGTTTGATTTTTCCGTTTCAAGACCGTTTTCCAGATTTTCACGTGTCGAATTTGCCGCAACCTCTTATAATGTCGAACAGAAATTTATTGATATTCTTACCGGACAAGAAATAGGTGATCCTAGAATGATTCATACAATTCTGCCAAGGGCGGCATTTGTATTCGATAATACGCTATGGGGGTATTTTTATCCAATCGATGGTTGGCGCTGGCGGCTGGATATGATGGTTAGTCCGAAATATAGTGAAACAAGCCTGGAATTTCAGAGCGTTCAAGCCGATGTAAGGCGCTATTTTAAGCTAAATCGTGAATATTCTTTTGGGATGCGCCTGACAGCCGGTTTGAGTGAAGGTAAAAATGCTCAGCGTTTTTTTCTTGGTGGAGAGATGAACTGGATCAATCAGCGCTATCGCAGGGGGCATAACATGTCCGATGTGGAAGATATTTACTTTTCAGAGTTTATTACACCACTACGGGGAGCCCGCTATTATGAGCGTGAAGGAACCCGCTATTTTCTGTCCAATATTGAGTTTCGCTATCCTTTCATCAAGTATTTGGCGCTTGGTTGGCCCGTTCCGATGGTTATGGGAGGAATACAGGGGATTACCTTTTTTGACCTGGGTGCGGCATGGTACGGAAATGATTTTCATCCGTTTGGATATGATAAGTACAATGGAACATACCTGGACGATCTCGTGTCCGGTTTTGGATTTGGCACGCGCCTGTTTTTAGGATATTTCCTGCTGAAAATAGATGTTGCCTGGCGGTACGATTTCATTACCGTCACAAAACCGCAGTGGTATTTCTCACTTGGGCTGGATTTTTAAATCTTTTGCATCATAATTTATAAAAAAGTAACGAATTTTAATTTCAGGATACCGACTATTTCACTAATTTAGCAAGCCGGGCAGTATGCTTTGCTTCATGTCCGAAAAGAATTTCATGATTTGAGCTGCATGTGATAAAGTATTTACAGTTTTTATTATTGTGTCTGATTTGGGGAACCACTTTTGCTGCTATAAAAATTGGTTCGTCTTCCACTCCACCAATGGCAGGGCTTGCCCTGCGATATGGTTTCGCAATGCTTGTTTTATTTCCTGTCATCGGACTGACACGACGAAAAATATGGTTTGACAGATCCTCTCTGAAAATGTACGGCATTGTCGGATTCTATAGCATGGGACTTAGTTACCTCTGTATATACTGGGCGATGCAATTTATTCCAAGCAGTCTGTCAGCCATTCTGTGGGCGACGTTTCCCCTGTTTGTGGGTCTGTTTGCCCATCACATGGTTCCACTTGAAAAACTAAATGCTCGCCGATTGATTTCGATTTTTATCGCAATTGTCGGAGTATTTTTAATTTTAACCGATCAACAGCTGGTTTTTAATATTGAAGTGCTTCTGGGCTGCCTGGTAGTTCTTCTGGGTGTCGTCATGGCATCCTATCCGAATGTCTATTTGAAGGCAAAAGCAAAGGATTATGATCCAATGGCGCTGACAGCCATGTCAATTTTAATTGGTGCTTTAATTCACTTGGCGGGTGCGATATTAACCGGGCAATTTGCGGACATGTCCTGGTCGGCGCAAAATATCGGCGCAGCTGCGTATTTAGGCGTTTTTGGTTCTGCTACTGCGTTTTTTTTATATTTTTCACTGTTACGTAAAATTGAAGTAGTGAAATTATCTTTTGTTACTTTTCTAACGCCGATTATCGCGACTCTGGTCGGGTTGACTATTTTACATGAAGCCGTAACTTTAAAAGAGATATTCGGAATCGGGTTCATTTTTGGCGGTCTGTTCTTATATGATTTTAAAAAATATTACCTGCATGTAAAACGTCTGAAAACATTTTCGCGGAAAGCTGTATGACGAATAAAATCAAAACAATATTTACCTGTAATGAATGTGGCAGTTCGCAGCCCAAGTGGACCGGTAAATGTCCCGAGTGCGGTGCGTGGAACACCATGGTTGAAGAGAAAATTTCGAAAAAGGCATCAAAAAGTATCGGCACTGCAAAGCGTGAATTACAAGCGCTTCATCAACCGGTTTCGCGTTCCATTGAGCGGTTTGCAACCGGAGTGGATGAATTCGACCGCGTACTGGGCGGTGGATTTGTTGATGGTATGGTCGTTTTATTGGCAGGGGAGCCGGGTATTGGAAAGTCCACTCTGGTATTACAGGTCTTAGCTAATCTTAAAGGTGACCGGTTCTTGTATTTCTCGGGAGAAGAGTCCGAGGAACAAATCTCCCTCCGTGCCAACCGGATGAGAATCAGCGATTCCCGTATTTTGGTTGCATGTGAAAATAATTTAGAAAATATCCAATATCACGTGGAAACACAGAAACCGGCGGTCGTAGTAATTGATTCAGTCCAGACGGTTTATTCCGATGCTTATGATAATGTGCCGGGCAGCGTCACCCAGGTGCGGGAGTGTGCGGGCACAATTTTACGGAAAGCCAAGGAACAGAATTTCATTGCTATTTTTATCGGTCATATTACCAAAGACGGAATGATTGCAGGTCCGAAGGTTTTAGAGCATATTGTTGACACTGTTTTATATCTGGAAGGTGGCAAGACCAATTTTTACCGGACACTTCGCTCAATGAAAAATCGTTTTGGTTCGACAAACGAAGTCGGTCTTTTTACAATGAAAGATATTGGATTAGTGCCCGTAGAAAATCCATCGGAATTTTTTCTTGCAGAGCGGAAGAAACATGTTGCCGGCTCGGCGGTTGCCGTCAGTATGGAAGGTACCCGTCCATTTTTAATTGAAGTGCAGGCGCTGGTTACCCAAAGCTCTTATGGGAATCCACAACGCACCGCCAACGGGATCGATCACCGACGTCTGGCAATGCTGGTCGCCGTGCTGGAAAAACGGTCGGGATTGCCCATGCGGTTGCAGGATATTTTTGTGAATCTGGTAGGTGGGCTGCGGATTGATGAAACAGCCATCAACCTGGGAGTGTTGGTTGCCCTGGCATCCAGTTTCAAAGATATTCCACTCGAACCGTCCGCGGTATTTATTGGCGAAGTCGGGCTTGTCGGCGAGATCAGGTCTGTGCCTTTTATAGAACAGCGCGTAAAAGAAGCCCTGAAATTTGGATTTAAACCGGTCTATATTCCTCGCGCTAATTTAAAACAACTGAAAGGATTGAAGGCTGATCAGATAATTGGTGTAGATTCCATCAATCAGCTTTTCGATAAAATCTTCTGAAAATTACAGAAAATTTTACAAATAATAACCAGACCCACGGAAAAATGAAATTTCGTATTTTAGCCAAAGATACGGAATCCCTGGCGCGAGCCTGCCGTTACGAGACTGAGCATGGTATAGTTGAGACGCCGATTTTTATGCCGGTTGGAACTCACGGTGTGGTCAAGACATTGACTCCGGCAGAATTAAATGACTGCAAAGCGCAGATAATTCTTGGAAATACATATCATCTTTATCTGCGACCGGGGCTCGAGGTTATTGAAGCAGCCGGAGGACTGCATAAATTTATTAACTGGTCAAAACCAATCCTGACCGACAGCGGCGGTTTCCAGGTATTCAGTCTGGCGCATCTCGGGAAAATGACGGAAAATGATATTACTTTCCGTTCTCATATTGATGGTTCACAGCATAAATTGTCTCCCGAAATTTCTATGGAGATCCAGAATAGTCTTGGTACCGATATCGCAATGGCGTTGGATGAGTGTACACCCTTTCCTTGTGATTATGACTATGCGGCTAAATCATTGGAAAGGACTCATTGTTGGGAACAGCGTTCCCGTGAACATTTCGAGAAGCTGACGCCTCGCTATGGACACCGGCAGTTTTTGTTTGGCATTGTCCAGGGCAGTGTATATCCGGACTTGCGGAATAAGAGTGTGGAAGAATTGACAAAACTGGATTTTGATGGCTATGCGGTGGGAGGTCTGGCAGTAGGAGAGCCCAAAGAAAAGATGTTCGAATTGCTCTCATTGGTCAGCCCGTTACTTCCGGAGCAGAAGCCACGTTATTTGATGGGTATTGGTAAACCTGAGGATATCATCCGGGGCATTGAGCTGGGAATCGATATGTTCGATTGTGTGCTGCCTACCAGAAATGCACGGAATGGCACGCTGTACACTAGGAATGGTCGGGTTATCCTTAAACAATCGCGTTACAAGATGGATTTTAATCCGCCCGATGAATCATGTAGTTGCGATACCTGCCGAAATTTTTCACGCGCCTATTTACGTCATCTGTATATAAACGGTGAAATGACCGGACTTCGGCTGAATACATTGCATAATATTCACTTCTTTCTGGAAGTAATACACCGGGCGAGAGAAGCTATTCTTTCAGGTAAATTTTTAGAGTGGAAGCAGGGCTTTTTCGCTTTATACCCAATTGAAGACGATCATTGGGAAGAGAATACCAAACGGCGGGAAGAACGACGCAGGAAACATCTTCATGAGAATCAACATTTAAGCGAGTAGATTATTAAAGAATTAATCATACTATGAATAAAAATATCTCGACGCCGCCCGAATCAATGAAATCACTATCAATGGAAGAATTGAATATTCGGATCATAAATATTAAAAAACATTTAGATAAACGGCTGTTGATTCTCGGTCATCACTATCAAACCGACGACGTGATCCGGTATGCCGATGAACGTGGTGATTCCTTTGCCCTGGCAAAAACAACATCACAGACCGATGCAGAATATATTGTGTTTTGTGGTGTGCATTTTATGGCAGAGACCGCCGATATAGTTACTTCAGCAAATCAAAGAGTGTTTATTCCAGATGTAACTGCCGGCTGTTTTCTTGCCGATTGCGCCCGTAGCGATGATGTGGATAATGCTTGGGAAGAGATCCGTTCGACAGGCTCTTTTCGTACGATTCCTATCACCTATGTGAATTCCAGTGCGGAGTTAAAAGCCTTTTGCGGCAGGAATGGAGGTCTTGTCTGCACATCTTCCAATGCTGGAGCCGCGATTGATTGGGCATTTGAGCGTGGGCAAAAAGTATTTTTCTTTCCCGATCAGCATTTAGGACGGAACACGGCTTTTAATATGGGAATTCCACTAAATGAAATGATACTATGGGATCCTGAGGAACCAATGGGAGGAAATTCTGTTGAGGCGATACGAAATGCTCGTGTAATCCTCTGGGATGGGTTTTGTATCGTTCACCTGGAATTTAATGCAGAATATGTGGATAGTTTACGGAAGCAGTACCCGTCGGTGAATGTCATAGTGCACCCGGAATGTAATTTTAAAGTCGCGCAGGCCGCCGATTATATGGGAAGCACTGCATATATTATTAAAATGGTCGAACAGAGTCCGGCTGGCAGCCACTGGGCGGTTGCCACTGAAAAGAATCTTGTGAACCGTCTTAAAAAACAGCATCCGGATAAGCGAATTGAAATACTGCAATCCTTTGAGCCGTACTGTAAATCAATGGCACAAATAACGGTGCTGAATTTAGCACACCAGCTGGAACAACTGTCGCGGGGAAATCTGGTTAACCGGATAATCGTTGATAAAAGATATCGTAAAGAAGCGTTGACTGCGTTGAATCGCATGTTGGAGTTAAAAATATGAAATCATCTGATAGAATTATCAAAACGGATGTGTTGGTTATTGGAGCCGGTTTGGCGGGTTGTTCCGCCGCCTATGCCGCTGCTCAACAGGGGCTAAGTGTAACTTTGATAACTTCGGAGAATGAATTTACGGAATCCTCATCCTTTTATGCCCAGGGTGGTATTATCTATAAAGCAACAGATGATTCGGAAGCCGGTTTTATAGAAGATTTTCAGCGGACAGGCGTCGATATTGTCAATGAAGATGCCGTTCGCCAGATCTATCGGTACGGGACGGAATTTATTGATGAGATCCTCTGCAAAAAACTATGTGTTCCCTTTAATAGAAGCGAAGATAATTCCCTAAATTTAATCAGGGAAGGCTCTCACTCAAAAGCCCGGATTGCATTTGTCAAAGATCATACCGGTCAATCGATCCAGGAAGTTTTTTACCAAAAAATCAAAGATGTTGATAATATCAATATCATTACCGAGGCAACCAGTGTCGATTTGATAACTCTCGCCCATCATTCTCTGAATCCCTTGCACATCTATGAGCCCAGTACTTGTGTCGGTGCGTATGTGTTATTTCAAAAAGAGAACCGGGTATATACGTTTTTGGCAAAGCAGACAATTCTGGCGACCGGCGGACTCGGCAGTTTATATCTGCATACATCAAATCCATCCCATGTTCGCGGTGACGGTTATGCCCTGGCGTATCGCGCGGGCGCCCGTATCATGAATATGGAATATGTGCAATTTCATCCGACGACGCTTTTTTCAACAAATGAGGAACGGTTTTTAATTTCTGAAGCCCTTCGTGGAGAAGGCGCTGTGTTGCGTAACAAATCGGGTGAAGATTTTATGAAACGCTATCATGAGATGGGATCCCTGGCTCCTCGTGATGTGGTATCCCGTAGTATCAATGTCGAAATGAATGAAACCGGAAGCCAGTATGTGTATCTCGATATCACTCATCGGAATAGTGAGTGGATAAAACAGCGTTTTCCGAAAATTTATCAAAAATGCCTTGAAGTCAAGGTAGATATCACTTCCGAAGGCATTCCGGTTGTTCCGGCAGCACATTATGAATGTGGCGGTGTTGCCACGGATATGAAAGCCAATACAACAATCCGGTACTTGAAAGCGGTCGGAGAGGTTGCCTGTACCGGTTTGCACGGCGCCAACCGGCTTGCCAGCAGCTCCCTGCTTGAATGCCTTGTCTTCGGCACAATCGCCGGACGGGATGCGGCGGAGCAAATCAGAACCCGGAAAGTGATCATGCCTAGTGTCGCCGATTGGAAACAGGAAACGGAAACGATTGACCCGGATCTGATTCGTCAGGATCGTTCTACGATCAGGCAAACCATGTGGAACTATGTTGGTATTATTCGAACAAAGAAAAAATTAGAGCGCGCTTTTGGGATTTTATGGCAATTGAATGAAGATATCCAAAAATTTTATGCTCACAGCGAGCTGAGTGATGACTTGATCGGGTTGCGGAATGCCGCCACAACATCATTGTTGGTTCTTCATGCCGCTAAACTTAATAAAGGAGGCCGGGGTTGCCATTACCGCACGGATTGATTAAACTAAACATTAATTTGAAATTGGAGGTTTTGTGAACACTTTACTTTATGCCGGAGCAATGGGTGGGGGCGCTGCCCAGCAGTCAAACCCCATTATGTCTCTTTTACCCTTTTTACTGATTATTGTTGTCATGTATTTTCTGATGATTCGACCGCAGTCTAAGAAACAGAAAGAAAAACAGAAAATGTTGCAGGAACTTCGTCAAGGCGATGAAGTATTGACTATCGGTGGAGTTTACGGAAGAATCGAAGGACTCCGCGAAAAAGAAAATATCCTGATAGTTAAAATTGCCAAAGATGTTAAGATCCATGTATCCCGATCGGCGATTGCTGAAAAAATAGTGGATAAATCAGTCGTAAAATAATATGAAATTGCTTGATATCTACGTTTACGGTAGTCCATTACTCAAACGGAAAACCCGCAAAGTTGCACAACTACCCGATAATTTTCCGCGATTCCTGGAACGCATGTATGCCACTATGTATGATGACGACGGAATCGGTCTGTCCGCCAATCAGGTTGGTGTGGATTTACGTTTTTTTATCGTGGATTTTTCATTACATGATAAAAATATGGGAAAAGAAGTATTTATAAATCCGGAGATTATACAGAGAGAAGGTGAAGATGTTCTCGAAGAAGGATGTCTGAGTGTTCCGGGAATTCGCGAAAAAGTGACCCGTGAATGGAAAATAAAAGTTCGTTATGAAAACCTTCAGCGAGTAGTAATTGAAAAAGAATTTGAGGGCTATTTAGCGAAAGTAATTCAACATGAGATTGATCATTTGAACGGAATTTTATTTGTTGATAAAACCAGTCCGTTGAACCTAAGTTTTATCGCATCAAAACTAAAGAAAATTGCCGTTAAGGGAAAAACTCAGACTGAACCTATTAGTATCTGATTCAATATGAAAGTAATTTTTATGGGAACTCCGGAATTTGCAGTTCCGGGTTTAAAAGCAATTGCTGAATCCCGGCATGATGTTGTCCTTGTCGTTACAGGACCGGATGTCCCCGCCGGTCGTGGACGGAATCTGCTGGAATCTCCTGTTAAATCCTTTGCTAAGGAATTGAGCATTCCCATATTACAACCACTGTCATTAAAATCATCTGAGTTTATTGGACAATTGAAACATTATAATGCCGATATTATAGTTGTGGTCGCATTCAAAATACTGCCTGATGAAGTTATTGATGTGACGCCGAATGGCGCTATTAATTTGCATGCGTCATTATTACCAAAATACCGGGGCGCGGCGCCAATCAACTGGGCATTGATCAATGGCAATACGCAAACCGGAATTACTATTTTTCAAATAAAATCAAAAGTTGATACAGGAGACATACTCCTGCAAGAATCGATCGACATTTCTGATCAGGATACCTACGGAAGTATGCACGAACGCTTATCTCATATAGGTGCGAAAGCTCTGGTAGATTCTCTGGATCATATTGAAAGTGGAGACATCCAGACGATTCCACAGTGTCATGATTTAGCCACTAAGGCGCCTAAAATCTATCCTCAGATGGGTGAGATTGATTGGGGAAAAAGCGCCGAATCCATTAAACATTTAATCCATGGACTATCTCCGGCTCCGGGTGCGTACTGTTATTACAAAAAAAAACGAATTAAGCTGTTGAAAGCCGAATTTAGCGAGGAAACTTTGCCGTGTATTCCGGGCACAATTGTTCGTCGCACTAAAACACAATTAGGAATTCAGACCGGGCGGGGAGTTCTGTACCCGCTGGTATTACAGGCGGAAGGTCGAAAAGCACTACCGGTTGCCGAATTTCTGAGAGGTTTTCAAACCAAGCCAGGAGATTCATTTCGTTAGTGAATACACGTGCCGCCGCCGCGCAAATCCTGAGTTCCTGTCAGCGTCAATATTTTAATTACGAACAAAAAATCGCCGATGCCGCTAATAGATTAAGCTTTTCCCAAAAAGACCGGGATTTTTTATACATCCTTGTGAAAGGTGTCATATTATACCGGGAATATCTCGATCATGTGATCAGGATGATTCTGAAGAGTCCCATCAAACGGCTTGAAAAAATTGTTTTAAACCTTTTACGTGTCGGAACCTTTCAGCATCTCATCCTGGAGACTCCTTTATATGCAATAACGAATGAAACAGTCAGAGCTGCCAAAGACCTGAACAAATTTCGGGCAGTTGGTTTGATTAACGCAGCCCTTCGCCACCTTCCGTCGAAAGAGGAGTTGGAAACCCATTTCCGGCAGCTTCCGGTGAACGAGTTTCTCGCTATCCGATATTCCCATCCTCAGTGGTTGATAGACCGATGGATATCGGAATACGGACGACAAAATACAGAACAAATCGCCGAATTTAATAACAGCTATCAGGAAATATACTTCCGGCATAATCCTGTTCTGATTTCATGGGAAAATCTGCAAGACCGGCTGTTAGAGGAAAAGTATAGTATTGATATTGTAAGTAGTGATCCGATTACCTTTTTTAGTGTCGATAAACCGGGTGTACTATTAAAAAGCGATATGTTCAGGAGGGGATTTTTATCTGTTCAGGATATTAGCCAGTCACTGGCGGTTCGGCTGTTGGACCCCAAATCCGGTGAAACGATAATTGACGCCTGTGCCGCCCCCGGAGGAAAAACCGGGTTTATAGCTCAATTAACCGGATCTTCCGGAAATATTTACGCCTATGATATTTCCCCGGTTAAAGTCAGACTGCTGAAAAATGAAATCTTTCGTTTAGGGATTGATTTTGTAAATTACGGCGTTGCCGATGCCCGAACAGACAGTTTTCCAATGGCTGATAAGATTTTGCTGGATGTTCCTTGTTCGGGAACCGGAGTTCTGGCACGCAGGGCGGATTTGCGCTGGAACAGGAAACGTGAGGATATAGAAAAATTGTTTGATATTCAGCGGCAGATTTTAGCGAATGTGGTTCATTATTGTAAGCCAGGCGGGATTTTTGTTTACAGTACCTGTTCGATTGAACCGGAAGAAAATTGGTCGAACATTGAATGGTTTTTGCGGAGTCATCCTGCGTTTAAAAGAGAATCCGCCGAACGCTATATTGAAAGTAAGTGGTGTAATGAAAATGGAACTGTAGCGATTCTTCCTCATGTTCATCGGCAAACCGGAAGTTTCGCAGTTCGGCTCGCAAATAAAGGATAACCATCATAATAATGTTGGATTGTTAGTATGACAGTAAAGATGCGTAATTGGATACGATTTTTATTGGTGTTTTTTATATTCACGCTCGTATTTGTAGTGATTGTTGATAAATTTGTGTTGCCGGTTTATGTTAGGCATGGCGAGGAGATTCCTCTTGTAGATGTACGGGGACGTTCCTTCGATGAATCCTTAATAATTTTAACGATGGTCGGATTCTCTGTCGAAGTGAGTGATTCTCTGGAGAATGCCGATTATCCGCCGGGAACCGTTATCGATCAGCAACCTCCTCCAGGAACGCTTGTTAAAAAAGGGCGTATGGTACGGGTAGTAATCACCAGAGGTGAACACTTTTTCACGATGCCGAATCTGGTGGGAAAAGTGTTAAAAGCAGCAAGTCTTAATTTACAGCGCTATCATATTGTAACAGACTATATATCCTATGAATTTTCATCGGATAAGCCGCGGGGCGTGGTATCCGCTCAGTCTCTTCGACCGGGATTGATGGTTTCTCAGAATGATAGCATCTCACTTGTTGTCAGTAAAGGACCGCCTCCCCGTCAGTTGGAGGTTCCCGACTTGTTTGGATTGAATCTTGAGGAGGCTAAAGCACTGATCCGTAAAGAGGGCTTCAAAATGGGAACTATCCGCTACATTCCGAATGATGATCTCGTGGCTTATACTGTCATTGAACAAGATCCCGAATACGGTATCCTGTACGATAATCCGGTGCGTATTAATCTGGAAGTGACAATTGCGCCCCACTCAGAGGAATAATGTTAATAATGGAAATTGTACCATCACTATTATCAGCTGACTTTTCCAACCTTGCGAAAGAAATCCGCGCTGTTGAAAAAGCGGGGGCGCGTCGATTGCATCTGGATGTGATGGATGGACATTTTGTTCCCAATATTACCATCGGACCGTTCATCGTTGAAGCCATTCGTCAGCAGACAAATCTCCATCTGGAATCCCATCTGATGATTGAAAATCCTGATAAATATATTGATGCATTCGTAAAAGCGGGGAGCGATACGGTTATTATTCATATCGAAGCCAGTAAAGATATTCGTAAGGATTTGGCGCATATCCGGGATCTGGGCGCCAATGCAGGTCTGGTACTGAATCCTCCGACTGATTTTAAAGCGATCGAGCTTCATCTGGCTTATATCGACCATCTGTTGGTCATGACGGTGGATCCGGGGTTTGGCGGACAAAAATTGATAAGAAGTTCTCTCTCGAAAGTCACATTGGCGAAACCGTATCAGGATAAATATGGTTTTTATATTGAAGTGGACGGCGGAATTAATATAAATACCCTTGCCGAAGCAAAGGCAGCCGGAACGGATCTGTTTGTCGCGGGTTCTGCCGTGTTTTCAAAGCACCAACCATATGAATCCTTTAAAGAACTATCGGAGAAATTGATCGGTGAATGAAATTCCGAAAGGTGAGCTGGGGCGCAAAGCATTTCATTATGCAACATCACTGATTCCACTAATATATTACTTTTATATTGATAAGGATATGGCAGTTTGGATACTGATTGTTATATCGGTATTCCTGCTGGTTGCTGAATTTTCCAGAAAATTTATACCATTTTTTCGATCTTTTTACATGAAACTATTCGGAGATATGACCCGTCCCCATGAGCATAAAAATCATCTAACCGGCGCAACCTATGTATCGCTTGGTTCATTGCTGGTTGTATATCTGTTTCCTAAAAATATTGCCGTTGTGGCATTGCTATTTTTAATGGTTGGTGATCCCACCGCCTGCCTCGTCGGAATGTCTTTTGGCAAAATAAAAATTATGCGGGACAAGACCCTTGAAGGCGCTCTGTCGTTTGTTCTGGCAAGCCTGATTGTAACCTGGTGGATACCGAATGTCCCTTTTTCAGTTAAACTAATTGGCGCCTGCGTTGCCAGCTTACTCGAATTGATTCCCTGGAAATTAGATGATAATTTGACGATCCCGTCTCTGTCGGCTCTGTTCATGTATTATATGCTATAATTTTCCCAAATCTATGTCATTTATAAATGCATTTTTTTTATATCTGTTACCTCTTGCAGTCATTCCGCTGGTGATCCACCTGATCGGCAGACAGCGATATTATCAACATGAATTCAGCACACTGCGCTTTTTAAAACAACTGGAACACGACCTCATCCGAAAACTGAAAATCCGGCAGATTCTGTTATTACTGTTGAGAATATTACTGATATTATTAATCGTTTTGGTGTTTGCGAGACCATATCGAACGACCCGCTCACCCGGCATTTATGTTGGCAAGGGTGAGACATTATATCTGATAGTTGACAATTCTCTCTCGATGCAAAATCGCCTTAAGGGCATGACTTTGATAGAGTCCGGGGTGACTGTGCTAACTATGGCTGGAAAGCACATTGATTATCCGGTTTATTTAAAATTGATCGAAACAGCCGGCGCCAATCAAATTCACGATCATGGATTAGTGACGGATCCATCTGCATTGGGAACCATTCTCGAATCCGTTAATCTGACAAATCAGCAAGGTAACATTGATTGTGCGATTCAAACGGTCATAAACGATATAAACAGGCAAAATGAGCTATCCTCAGCTTTATGGATCTTAAGTGATTTTCAGACAGCTACATGGCAGAGTGAAGAACGTCCGGTTCATCCGCTGAATGAATTATTGGAAAAAACCAACAGCCGTCTGATTTTTTTCCCTGTTGCCGGAGAGAATAACAATGTTTCGCTTTCGTCTCTCTCATTGCCAAACCAGATTTACGAAAAGGGGCAACCCGCCTCGGTTCGGGCATTTCTGAAAAACTGGGACCGCGAGTCTTCGGAATCATCCGTGGGATTGTTTTTAGATGACCGGAAACTCGGACAGTCGCTTGTAAGCATTCCATCCGGTAAAGAGGCGAACGTACTGTTTGAATTTATCCTGCCAGACCCGGGAATTTATAAGGGCTGTTTAAAGATCGCCGACGACAACATACTTATGGATAATACGCGCTATTTTTTAATCAATATTCCTGAAACTATCCGGGTGCTGATCGTTACGCAATATCCGGAAGATGGCAAGTATATTAAACAAAGTCTTAGTGTGAAAGAGATGTCCGTTATCGATTCAAAAATGATCTCGTCAGGAATGTTTCCGTCAGAAGATCTTTTGCCATATGACCTTATCGTTTTTTCCAATATCGACCGGTTTCCCAAAAGTGTTATGACAAAAATACAGTACTTTATTGAAATGAATAAAGGAATTTTATTGTTTCCGGGGAAGGATTGCAATCGGGAGGATTTTAACGCCTTCTGGAGTGATCAAATGGGATTTCCAAATTGGAGAACAATGCGGCAATCGGAAGGAAATCAGCAATTAAGAATTGGAGAAATTAAACAGGATCATCCAATTTTCAGCAATGTCTGGCGAGAGGACAAGTCGCTCATTTATTCCCCGGATTTTTATGTCATTCCGGGATTCAGTATCGGAAAGGGACATTCGGTTCTGGCGAATTTCGAAGATAATACACCGTTTATTATTGAGACGGATTTTAAAAACGGCGCCGGAATATTGCTGGCAAGTTCGCCTGTTGATAGGTGGAGCAATCTGCATCTCACCGGGTTTTTTCCGGCGCTGATGAACCGTATTGTATTTTATCTGTCGCAAAAGGGATTGCAAGAACAGGAGTATACCACCGGCGATACGCTTAAGGTGTCGGTATCGCGATATAGTACGACGGGAGATATTGCGATCCGCACTCCGGATGGTCGTTTTATAAAAGCGCCGGTAAACAATAAAGGGTACTTGTTGTTCGACAGGACTAACGAGCCGGGAATATATGATATTTCATCAAAAGGAAAACTGATTAAACGGATTGTAGTGAACATCCCATCCCGGGAATGCATGCCTGAATTTCTGAATACAGATGATTTTAATGATTTGATATCTTCCTATCCGCAGCAGCTGGATGTGTTCACAGTAGGAGCAGAGAATGAATTCAGTCAGTTGCAGCGCAGTCGTGAATACAGCGATTGGTTAATTATGTTTGTGTTAGTTGTGGCGCTACTAGAGAGTTATATCGGTCGGACAAACCGGAAACTGAGAGGGAAATTGATCAGTGACTGAACGCGTATTATTGGTTGGGGTCATGACGCCGTATCGATCACAGGAAACGGTAGAGGATCATTTAACTGAATTGGGGGATCTTGTACAAACTCTGGGATATGAAACGGTTGATCAGTTTATTGTGAAACGAAACAAAATTTCACCATCTCTGTATATCGGCAAAGGTAAGGTTGAAGAAATCAAATCCCTGATCCCCATGCTTAATATTGACGAAGTTATCTTCGATGATGATCTGTCGCCTACTCAATCCCGCAATCTGGAGAAAGCGCTGAATATCGAGATACGTGACAGAAGCGGGGTCATTCTTGAGATTTTTGCCAAACATGCCCGAACCAGGGAAGCCAAAACCCAGGTGGAGTTGGCGACTCTGGAATACCTGTTGCCGCGATTGACCCGGCGCTGGACTCACCTGGAACGGCAAATCGGCGGAATCGGCGTCCGCAGCGGCGCCGGTGAAACTCAGATTGAAGTTGACCGCCGTTTGATCCGTACCCGCATTTCACGATTAAAAAAAGATCTTCAGCGAATCGACCGTGAACGGGACATCCAGCGCAAAGGACGTGATGGATTTTTCCAGGTGGCGCTGGTTGGTTATACCAATGCCGGCAAATCCACGATCATGAATCTGATGACAAATGCATCCATACTGGTGGTGGATAAACTCTTCGCTACTTTGGACACAACGGTTCGACAGTGGAAAATCGACAAGTACCATAACGTCCTGCTGAGCGATACGATTGGGTTCATCCGGAAACTGCCTCCGAACCTGGTGGCGTCATTTCGGAGTACTCTGCAGGAAACCCGGGAAGCTGATTTAATCTTAAAGGTGATCGATATCAGTAACCCGCATTGCACTGAACACTTGAAGACAGTCGATGAAATTTTAATCCAGCTGGATCTGTACAAAACACTGTCGTTAATGGTATTTAATAAAATCGATAAAATGGATGACGATATTTTTAAGCAAATGAAACGTGATTACCCCGATGCTATATTTCTTTCGGCGCTGAACAGCCTGAAGATCGATGATCTGAGACTTGGAATTCTGCAAGAACTACGACAGGATGAGCTAAAAATTAAAATGGAACTTTCACTGAACGATGTGAAATCAATCGCTATGGTCCGGGATAACTGCATTGTATTAAACCAGAACTATAATGATCATTCGGTACAGATGGAATTTCTGTGCTATCAGCGGGTCTGGGACTGGTTGAAACAAAAACTGAATCATCATTCTCATCATTAACACACCGATTTATCGGTGTGGATTTTATCCACTCAGCAGAATTAACTTTCTGAGTAGCAGGCTGATTGATATTCCCCAGAAAGCGCCAATCAAAACTTGATTTGGCGTATGACCGAGAAGTTCTATCAATTTTTCTTTATTCAAACGATGTTCGGGTGCTAATAATTCTTTGATAATCTGATTGAGGACAGTGGCTTGTTTTCCTGCGTTTTGCCTGAGTCCTGCGGCGTCAACCATGACGATAAAGGCTAAGCAGGCTGCAATCGCGAAAAGGGTGGAACTCCAGCCTTCAATTAAGCCGATCGATGTAGCCATGGCGGTGACGCTGGCGCTGTGGCTGGAAGGCATTCCTCCCATGGATAATAAAATTGAAAAATTCAAAGTTTTTTTCTTGAGGGCATAACTGATTAATTTGGCGACCTGCGCTGTAATATTTGCCAACAGTATGGCGAATATGATTTCGTATCCCGTGGAACCTATTTTCTGTAAAAAGGACATAATTATTTTTTCCTCTTATGTCATCAAGCGTTTTCAATTTGCATGTAAGTGTACAACGGATAGCTTTGAAATGCAAAAATTTTCTCGAACAATTTCTACATTATTATGTCTTGACATTCCTATAGAACTCGATTATTTTGTAGAAGGATTTAGGCGGACATTATGGGTGAAAAAATTCGTAAACCAGTTGTAGCCGGTACATTTTATGCCGGTTCGGCTCAATCACTGGAGCATGAAGTGACAACTTACTTGCAAAATGTGGTAGACTCAGGTTTTCAGCTAAAACGCCTGTATGGTGTTATTTCTCCCCACGCCGGGTATTCCTGTTCTGCTCAAACAGCGGCTTACGGATTTCGATTGTTGCAAAATTATCCGGTAAAAACGGTTATTATCGTTGCGCCCAGCCATGGCGATTATTTTCGTGGAGTTTCCATTTTTGATGGTGAGGGCTTTGACACGCCCCTGGGAACCGTGCCGGTTGATACCGACTTTTGTCAAAGACTAAATGATAATTCAAAAATTGCCAAACTATCGGCAACCGGTCACCGCTCCGAGCATTCCCTCGAAGTGCAACTACCCTTTTTACAAAAAATTTATCCCGACGGATTTGATCTGGTGCCGGTTTCTGTTGGCGTGACATCAGCGGAAGATCTCCGTGAATTTGCGGAAGTCTTGTTTAAAACAGCGGCAAAAGATCAGATTATGGTGGTTGCCAGCTCCGATCTTTCGCATTATTATCCTCATGAAATTGCCTGCCGGAAAGACGGGCATTTTATCAAATTGCTTGAAGACTATGATCTGGAATCGCTGGGACAGGGCAATGACGATCAAAGTCTGGAAGCCTGTGGGCTCGGACCGATTCTGGTGTTATTGCACTTTGCCCGGCAATTTGGTTCAGCGAAATGTAAACAACTTGATTACCGGACCTCAGGTGATACCTGCGGATCGAAATCACAGGTTGTCGGATATCTGTCAGCAGCGGTATATAAATGACGGGAAAAATGAATAAAACATTTGCTCTGTTAGGAGCCAGTAAGACCGGCATAGCGTTGGCTCACTACCTTGAAAAAGCCGGGCTCGAACCGGCATTTCTTTGGAACCGGAGTTTAAAAGGAATTCAACTTGCGCGGAAATATATCCAATTTCGAAAAGAATCAGCGGACTTATCGCAAATTCCGGCGGATGTCGAATGGATAATCATTGCCGTCAAAGATGACGCTATCGAGGAAGTTGTACAACAACTTTTAGGCGTTTTAAAAAACGGCGACGGTAAAAAAGTATTCCACACGTCCGGCGCCTGGGATTCGAAACTGCTGGAGCCTTTGCAAAAGAAAGGATGCTGGACAGGTTCGTTTCATCCATTGATTAGTATTCCTGATATAGAAACAGGATTCCGCATGATACCCGGTTCCGTATTCAGTTGTGAAGGAGAAATCCAGAACGACCTGCTGGATCTTGCCCGGCTGATTGGTGTTACCGGAATTGCGCTGAATTCCGAACAGAAAGAAACTGTGCATCTCGGAGCTGTTTTTGTAAATAATTATGTAACGGTCATGATCCAGGCGTTAAAACAACTTGCGCGGGACAAAGGCATTTCTGACGATAACCTAAAACAGCTGCTGGAACGGCTGTCTGAGCAGGCGTTTGATAATGCCTGGAAAAAGTCCCTGAAAGACTCCCTGAGCGGTCCGGCTGTCAGGGGTGATGAAAACACCATTCAAAAACACCGCGAGCTATTAGAGAGTTTGCCGGAACTGAAGAAGCTATACGACCAGTTTTTAGCATTAACACGGCGATTATTAGTTGAAGAAAAAAAACCTTAATAAAATTGGATGGATAATTTATGAAGCGGATAATCATTCTGAGTTTTGTCTTGTTAAGTTTTATTCAAATAAGAGCACAGGAGCGCAAACTTTTCTGGGATGGTTACGACTGGCGAAAAATCGATCATATCTGCCGGGAGTACCCTGAATATAAGTATTGGGTCAAAAGCGCCTATTTAAGCGGATTGTTCGATAGTAAGTTATTTTACCAGATGAAACTTAAAAGTATCACTCGCGCCTGTTCGGATTCGGTGTTTAGCGATTATCTGGAACCCGATGAAATGCGTTCGTTAATAGCTGGTCTTGATGCGTTTTATGATGATAATACAATCCGGTATTTGCCGATACCCTGTGCGCTAATCGCCACAGTGATGATACAGCAAAACCTACCACAAGCGGAAATTGACACCTATATCAGGGATAGTAAAAAGTGGATTAATGATTTAATGGATGAAATAATCAGAGAGTGATTATTCATCTTTTAATATGATCTCTCCGCAATTGGGACAAACCATATATACATTCTGCTCTCCGAAAAATCGCAAATGAGTGATCCGGTACCGGGCGGTTCCCGACATATTGGGTCGCTGAGTAATGACGACGGCGCGGGATTTGGATTCACCCGGCTTGAGCGGAACGTCATGGACATGCAGAATCTGAACAAATTTCTTTTCAACGATTCGCTCGGAATTATCATAAATATCGATATATCCGGCGATTTCACTGACTTCATTCGTTGCCGAATTGCGGACATCAACAGTGATCCGGAGTAGATTATTCTCCATTTGTCGGACTACCAGATCGGTGACTTCGACGGTCTCCTGAGCAGGGAGCAGATTGATGAGCAATATTATAAAAACGAATGCTAAGAGCTTTTTCATGAATACCTCTTTCAGTTAAAGAAAATTTAGATGAAAAAGGGGTAATATGCAAGTAGAGACTTTTGCTTGATTGCGAGACCTTTGATTCATAACTTTCGGCAACGAAAAAAATCCGGATGACACAGGAGTTCCAAATATGATTGAAAAAGCCTATGAATTTTTACAATCCAGAGGCGCTGTTACGCTTTCAATAAAATCGATTGAAAAAATAACTGACGCCCGCAAAACGGTGATGGACTTTATTAACCGGGACAAGACCGTGTATGGTATAAATACCGGATTCGGAAAACTCAGTGCCATAAAGATCAAGCCAAGCGAACTGGCAGAGTTGCAGGTGAATTTACTACGCAGCCACGCTTGTGGCGTCAGTGACCCGATCAGTTCTGACATTGTCGCCCTGATGATGTACCTGAAAATACAGAATTTGTCAAAAGGCTATAGCGGATGTTCTTTAGAAGTCATTGAAAAGCTGGTGGAATTGCTCAATAAACAGATTATTCCAGTTGTTCCACGACGGGGATCTGTAGGCGCCAGTGGCGATCTGGCGCCTCTGGCTCATATGTGTTTACCGCTGATTGGAGAAGGCGAAGTTGAACATCAGGGAAAGGTTTTTCAAGCGGAAGAATTAGTTGCACGAGGAATTTATTATCCTGTTACTCTGGGACCAAAAGACGGTTTGTCATTAATCAATGGAACCCAGTATTCAACTGCATTGATTACCTATGCACTATCACAGGTCCGGGATTTATTTATATTAGCGGAATTGGCGGCGGCGATGAGCGTCGAAGCTGTTTTAGCGACGGATACACCGTTCCGGGATCAAATCCAGTTGGTTCGGAGACAAAAAGGACAACGGATAGTTGCAGAGCACCTGAGAAATTTTCTGAGAAATAGCGAGATCGTTCACTCCCATGTGAGTTGTAATAAAGTTCAGGATCCCTATAGTTTTCGTTGCACACCACAGGTTCTGGGCGCTGTGCTTGATACGATTCAATTTGTGGAAACTACTGTCGATAATGAAATCCAGGCTGTCACCGATAATCCGCTGGTGTTTCCTGAAACCGGTGAGATTTTATCCGGTGGGAATTTCCATGCGGAGCCGATTGCGTTGGCAGCGGATTATTTATCCATTGCACTGACGGAGTTAGGGAATATAAGCGAGCGGCGGATTTCAACTTTATCTGATACTGCAATGAGTGGTCTGCCGGCATTTCTGGTGGATACGAGCGGCATTAATTCAGGGTTTATGATCGTTCATGTCACAGCTGCGGCATTATGCGCCGAAAACCGGACATTATCAAATCCCGCTTCTGTTGAAACGATCCCTACCTCGTCAAATCAGGAAGACCATGTCAGTATGGCGCCAAATGCAGGATTGAAGCTTCAACAGATTGTTGAAAATATCCGCCAGGTCATCTGGATCGAATTTCTCACAGCTGCTCAGGGAATCGATTATCGGAAGAATTTAGCAAATGGTGACGGAACGAAGATTGGTTATGAAAAAGTCCGGTCGCTGGTGTCCCATCTTGATAAGGACCGTCTGTTTTATAAAGATTTGAGAAAGATAGATGACTTTTATGGTGATCGGGATTTTATTGAACAGGTCCGAATAGTTGCGAATCAGACAAAAAAATGAACAGGTGATAATATGATAAAAAAAGTAAGTCGCGAGGGTTTAACATTTGATGATGTTCTGTTGATACCGGCAAAGTCCGATGTGCTGCCCAAACAGGTTGACTTGGCGGCGCCGCTTACCAGAAATATCAATCTGAACATACCTCTGATCAGCGCTGCCATGGATACGGTGACAGAGGGAGATATGGCAATCGCGATTGCCCGGGAGGGTGGAATCGGAATACTGCATAAAAATATGACGATTGACGAACAGGTTTCCGAAGTGGACCGTGTCAAGCGGTCGGAAAGCGGTATGATCGTCAATCCCATAACGCTGTCTTCCAGCAATACCATTCGTAAAGCTCTCGACATTATGACAAAATATTCCATTTCCGGGATCCCGATTGTTGACAACGGTCAGTTAATAGGTATTTTAACTAACCGTGATATCCGTTTTGAGACAAATCTTGATCAATTTATTTCCGAAAGGATGACCAGTGAAAATTTAGTGACAACACCGATTGGAACCACCCTGGAAGAGGCAGAAGAAATTCTGCAGCGCCACCGAATTGAAAAATTGTTGGTGGTGGATAATGAAGGCAGATTAAAAGGCTTGATTACCGTTAAAGATATTCTGAAGAAAAAGAAATTTCCGAACGCTGTCAAAGATTCTCTCGGACGTCTGCGGGTTGGCGCCGCCGTGGGAGTTTCCGGTGATTTTCTTGAACGGGCGGAGCGGCTTATCGCGGAAGAAGTGGATGTGCTGGTTGTGGATACCGCCCATGGTCATTCATCAGGCGTAGCAAAAGCTGTAAAAAAATTAAAAAAATTATTTCCTCAAATTGATATAATTACAGGTAATGTGGCAACAAAGGAAGCAACGAAAGCTCTACTCGATGTTGGCGCTGATGCGGTTAAAGTAGGAATTGGTCCCGGTGCTATCTGTACAACAAGGGTCATTGCCGGAGTCGGAGTTCCTCAACTGACGGCTATTATTGAATGTGCAACGGAAGCCGAAAAAGCCGGTGTTCCCATCATTGCCGATGGTGGCATCCGCTATTCGGGAGATATTGCCAAAGCCCTTGCCGGAGGCGCCGGCACTGTAATGCTCGGATCGCTTCTGGCAGGTATGGATGAAAGTCCGGGCGAAACGGTCTTATACGAGGGGCGCGTGTATAAAACATACCGCGGTATGGGATCGATTGCGGCGATGGCAAAAGGCAGCAAAGACCGCTACTTTCAGGATTCTGAAGATATGAAAAAACTTGTTCCCGAAGGTATTGAGGGAATTGTGCCGTACAAAGGTCCTTTGCACGATACGGTACATCAACTGATGGGTGGATTGCGGGCATCCATGGGCTATTGCGGCGCCCGGAATATTTCAGAGTTACAGCAGAAGGGCGAATTTATAAAAATAACGTCTGCCTCGATTCAGGAGAGCCATCCCCACAATATTAAGATCAGCAAGGAAGCTCCAAACTACAGGACAGACAGTTGAATGGAGTTGATTAAAATAAATTACGCTAAATTTGCGACGTGAGCAGCGAGGTTGGATTTTTTATTGGCTGCGTTATTTTTATGGATAATTCCTTTACCGGCAATGGAGTCGATTATTGAAACAGCTTCGCGGAAGAGAGTTTCTGCTTCATCTTTGGTATTGGCAGCTCGTACCTTCTTTACCATTGTTTTCATTAAAGATTTGTAATGTTTATTACGCAGTCTGGCTTTTTCTGCCTGGCGAATCCGTTTCTGGACTGATAAATTCTTGCTCATTAAACTCCTTTCCAAAGTTTTCAAACAGTTTGCAAATTTATTTATATCAATCCTGAATATCAAAGGAAAAAACACTCTTGACGCTGATTTTGATAATAAAAATAATTCTAACCATATTTGCTTCACTGCTGGGATTGTCCCTCTTGATACTTATTTTCCCGACCCGTTTAAAGGTCAACGGGACGTTTGAAGATGATCAAAAACAGCTGCGGGCTGTTGTATCATTCATCTACGGATTTTTATGTTTTTTTTTACGCTGGGAGAGCAACACTATCAGTTTTTCAGTGGCATTGCTTATGTTGAGAGTACCGGTTTGGAAAAAATCTCTCGCAGAGCCGGTAAAAAAACCAAAGAAAAAAGAAAAAAAAACCAAAGAGAAAAGGGATTCTTCCGAATTATCGGCAATTGACTGGATTTCATTTGCCGGAAAAGTAGCGCCCAAAATTATGAAACCGATTCATTTTAAGACAATTGACGGAGATATGTCCGTCGGTTTTAAAAATCCCGCCGCGACAGGTTTCTTTCTTTCGACCTATTATATGTTCAGATATACCACTAAATATTTGAAACGGATAAACATACGGGCGAATTTTACAAAACCCGGAATTTGGGGAAAAATTGAAATTGATGGTTTAATTCATTTGTATAAATATATTCCAATTCTTATTTTTGCACATAAAAACTATAAGCGACGAATTCGCGAGAAAAAAGGAGGTTTGTAATGGTTGAAAATCTGATAGATACGCTGTTAGGAAAATTGAAAGACCTGGTCGATTCGGAAACTGTCATCGGCAAACCGATCCAGGCAGGCAAATCCACTGTCATTCCGGTTACTAAAATTTCCTTTGGTTTTGGAGCCGGCGGTGGTCAATCAAAAGACGATAAGGATAGGGGAACCGGTACCGGCGGCGGCGCAATCATCGAACCGGTGGCGATTATCATAATCGAAAATGATAACGTGCGGGTACACAGTTTGAAAGACCGCGGCCTGGCGAAAGTCATTGATATGGTTCCGGGTATTCTTAAAAAGTTTACCAAAACAAAAGAATCGACTAAGGAAAAAAGCTAAATTGAAGGATAAGATTTAAGCTGTGAAACTTTTTCTTGTTTTTTTAGACGATACCCACTATTTTTTGACGGAGATAAAACAATATGAATAACTCTGTACTTAAAAATATTCCAATATTTGCAGATCTGAAAGATGAGATTCTCGAAAAGATCTTCAGTTTGATGCAAAAACGCCTCTATAAACGAAATAACATGATCCTGATGGAAGAGGATGTGGGAGACACCCTTTTTATTCTTAATCAGGGTAGCGTGAAGATCACTCGCCTGAGTGATGATGGACGCGAAGTTATTTTATCGATCCTGGGAGATGGTGACTTTTTTGGGGAAATGTCTATTTTTGATGGTGAAAGCCGCTCTGCCAATGTGATTGCGCTTGAGGATTCGGAAGTGTTTGTCCTGAAAAGAGGGGATTTTCTGGATCTGCTGGAAAAACATCCGATGATCGCGATTGCGTTGCTTCAGGAACTGGCTATTCGTCTGAGGAGGTCTGATCAGCAAATTGAGGGATTGTCCTTAAGCGACGCGGAAAACCGGATCGCCATGAGCATCATTCGTCTGGCGGAAGACCTTGGCGTCATCAAATTGGGACAGGTCATCATTGATAATCTTCCATTCCAGCAGGATATTGCCAACATGGCGGGAACGTCCCGTGAAACAGTATCACGGATGTTGAAACTGCTCGATGGAAAAGGCTGGATCCAGCGCAAAGGGCGCCGGTTGATCATTACCAATTATGACGAATTCGTGAAGGAATTCGGGTAGAAGATAAATTTTAACAGAATATATTTTTATTCCTTCAGCAATCTTGCTGCTTGTTGGGAATATCATATAGTAAATAACCCTTATGTCCTACTTGTGGCAAAGCCCTGGTTTTGTAACGAAAAATACAATCTTCTCTAACATTTCCAGGCTGGGGCTCGGGAATGAGTTGTTAAAAAAAACCTTTATATAAACCTGTGTATATTTCCCGATAGTAATCGGGCCAGACTGTGAAATTCGTGGTTTACTTTTATAAAAAAATCAATATCACAACTCATTCAATAAACGCTGTTTTTATGGGATGGGATAATTATATTTAAGGGATATTTTTTCTGATAACTATTGAACAACAGATACATGAAATCGGACAAATCGAAATCCAAAGATAAGAACAAGAATATGACAGAAATGGGCTTTCTGGACCATCTGGAAGAACTGCGCTGGCGCTTGTTAAAGGCATTGTTCAGCGTTATTCTCTTCATGGTATTGACATTTTTGGTTTCCGATATATTTATCGATTTACTAATCAAACCCTCCAAAATGCTGCAGCCGGATATGAAAATCCAGGTGTTGAAAGTTCAGGGAATGCTGATGCTCAAGTTTGGCGTGGCGCTGGTCATGGGGATTGTATTTTCCATTCCGGTGATCGCCTATCAGTTCTGGGCGTTTGTGGCGCCCGGTCTCTATCCTAATGAAAAAAGCTGGGGACCCTGGCTGGTGTTGAGCGTTACGCTGTTTTTTTTGGTGGGAGTTTTATTCGCATATTTTGTCTTAATTCCGTTTGCTATCAAGTTTCTGATTGCAATAGGAACTCCTGAAGTGGAGAAGAATATATCGATCAATTACTATGCAAAATTTGTACTCCAGCTTTTGGTTGCATCAGGTTTTATTTTTCAAATGCCGGTAGCATCATTTATCCTGACAAAAATGGGGCTGATTACGCCAACGTTTTTACGAAAAAGCTGGCGCTATGCCATAATCATTATTTTATTCGTAGCAGCCTTCATAACGCCGCCCGATCCGGTGAGCATGTTGATGATGGGAATTCCCCTGTTTTTCCTTTATGAATTCAGTATATTTGTGTCCCGGGTAGCGATGAAAGGCGCGAGGCGAGATTCGGATAATCACCACTTAGAAGGATAAGCATGGCAGATCCTATCGGTAAATTAGCCAAACCGGTTCAGAAAGAGTTGAAATTATTCTATAAAGAATTTGAATCGGCGCTGCAATCGGATGTTGGACTGATTAATGAAATTTCACGATATATTCTTGATCAAAACGGCAAACGAATACGACCGTTATTGGTGCTGTTATCCGCAAAGCTGTGTGGCGATCCTAATGATGCTACGATTGTGTCTGCCGGACTGGTGGAGATCCTTCATACGGCAACTTTAATTCATGATGACATTATCGACGAAGCGAAAACCCGCCGCGGAGTACCTTCGGTAAATACCGTATGGAAGAATAAAGTATCCGTGTTGATGGGAGATTTTCTGTTCAGCCGGTCGCTGACCAATATGCTGCGGCTGCGGAATTTTGAAGCGCTGGAATTGCTGTCAAAAACCTCCGAATCGCTAAGTTCCGGGGAAATCCTTCAACTGGAAAAAAGTTCAAATAATGGTATGGATGAGGATAATTATTTCCGTATGATCTGGCTGAAAACCGCCTCGCTGTTTGCAAGCAGTTGTAAAGTCGGCGCCTTATCGGTGGGAGCAGATCCGGAACAGGCGGACGCTCTCTACATGTTCGGGAAATATCTGGGGTTGGCATTTCAGATCAAGGATGATTTGTTCGATTATACTGCCAAAGAGGATAAAATCGGCAAGCCGATTGGCAGGGATTTGAAATCGAATCTAATAACTTTACCCTTGTTGTACGTGTTAAATAAAATGGACTCGGATAGAAGCCTGGAAATCCGGGAATGGATCAGAGCCGGACTGCTGCCGGATGATATTGAAAAGATAAATGAATTGATTGTTGAAAAAGATGGCGTTGCCTACGCAAAGCAAAAATTAACAGAAATTTCAGATCAAGCGCGCGCAGCGCTGGATTTATTTCCGGCTTCAGATGTAAAACAGTCATTACTGGGATTTATTGAATTTAATCGGGAAAGAACTCATTGAGTTTAGAGCGATATCCACAAAAAATACTGATAATCCGTTTGAGTTCGCTGGGCGATATTGTATTCTTAACGCCTATTTTCAAGGTACTGCGTAGTAAATTTCCGGACGCCAGAATCGATTTCCTGACAAAAGTGGAATTTCAGCCATTACTTCAGCATAATCCCTTTATATCGAATGTCCTGACCTTTGACTCTGACGGAGGATTTCCCGGGTGGCGCGAGCTCTGTCGCGAATTAGCATGTGGAGGCTATGATCTGTACATCGACATGCACAATTCTATTCGCAGCAGGGTTCTTGGTTATTATTTACGGAAGATTCCACATCTTCGGTTCTTAAAACCGCGATTGAAACGATTTTTGTTGTTCTATTTTTATATAAACCTGTTTCCGGAAAATTTCACTGTTCTAAATGAATATATGAAAGTCCTCGAACCTTTGGGTATATCCGGTGATTCATTGGTTCCTGAAATCTACCTGAATGACTTAGCCACTCAGCGGGCTGAAGAATTATTACGAGAGCGGGGAGTTACGAAACCTTTCGTCGTGATGTTGCCTGTTGCAGCCTGGAAAAACAAGCGCTATCCTCTTGAAAAGTACCGGGAGCTTGCTAAATGCATTTATGATACATACACTATTCCTGTTGTTTGGCTGGGTGGAAAGAAAGATCACTATTTAGCTGAATTATCTGATCTGAACAGTGGGAGTAATATTTCCTTGATCGGTGAAGCTACGTTGGAAGAATCCATTGCCGTTTTGGCGAAAAGTACACTTGTAATTGGTAATGATACGGGTTTAAGTTATGCCGCTGAAGCGGTGCAGACGCCACTGATCGTCATTTTGGGACCAACTTCACGGGAGACGGGGGCAGGAGCGTATAGTGATAAAAGTCGATCAATCGAACAGCAGCTCTGCTGCCGTCCCTGTTCTCAAAAAGGAGACCGGAGATGTTACCGGAAACAGCAGTACTGTCTGGAAAACAGTTCTATGGAGGAAGTTTTTAGGGCAGTAGAATCTGTCTTAAACGATATCGTGGCATGACAATATTCTGGATTATCATATACAACATCATTTTTGTACCTCTGGCGTTTCTTGCGCTCCAGATTCTGACGCTCTTTAATGACAAGATAAAAGAGGGAATTAAGGGACGAAAAATCACCTGGTACGACCTGAAACGATTTCGTCAGAAACACCCCAATAAACCGGTCTTTCTGGTCCATTCGGCTTCTCTGGGGGAGTTTGAACAGGCAAAGCCGGTTATTCGGGGATTAAACGCTGTTCGCCCGGATGTGCTGATTGTTGCAAGTTTTACATCACCAAGTGGTTTCAGCCATGCGGAACGGATGTCGGAAGTGGATCTGATGATTTATCTGCCGTTCGACAGTTTCTTGGGAACACGGCGATTTATCCAGAAACTCAAACCACAAAAGATCATTTTTGTCACATACGAGTTGTGGCCCAATTTGATCCTAAATGCCAAACGGCACCATGTTTTAACTTATTTAATGTCGGCAAGAATACGGCAGAAAAGCACAAAATTCAGTCCTTTAGTACGCGGCTTTTTCCGGGAGTTATATCGATCTCTTGATTATATTTTTGCTGTTTCGGAGAAGGACCGCTTGTCTGTCAAAAAATTGATCGGAAGTGTTCAGATCAAATTACTGACACTCGGAGATACACGTTATGATCAGGTCGTTGAACGGGCGCGGAGCAGAATAACGAATCAAATTCCACGGCTGTTTGACGAAGATTTTGTTTTTATTATCGGCAGTATCTGGCCTCAGGACGCCAGGCATCTGCTGCCGGCGGCGGTTGAAATTTTTAAAAAATTCAATCATTTTCGATGTATCATAGCACCACATGAACCGAATGAGTACGCGTTGGAAAGTTTTGAAGATTACTTTAAAGGCGAAGGAATTTCTTACCTACGGTTTAGCCGGACACAAAAAAGACCTGTCGGTGAACGCATTGTTTTGATAGATAAAGTCGGGATTTTAGCGGAGCTGTATCACCAGGCGAACCTGGCATTTATTGGCGGAGGATTCCGCGGCTCGATCCATAATGTCATGGAACCGGCAGTGGCTGGATTGCCCGTATTATTCGGACCTGATTACCACAATTCAAGAGAGGCAGAATTATTGATTGAGGCAGGCGGCGGCTTCTCCTGTGATACTGGTAAATGCCTTTTGAAACATATCAAGACATTCATTAAAGATCAAAAAGCCTATGAAGAGGCGTCTTATTCGGCGCGCAAAGTCATCTGGGATAATATGGGAGCTTCGGCAAGAACAGTAAAAGAGATATTGGAGAATGATTGAGAATTCAATTAAGCGGTTTGGATTTTCAGTATAAAGTCGTACAACAATTATTTCGGAATATCAATTTGTCCATTCCGCTTCAACGCCGGGTTGTAATTACCGGGGATAGCGGCTCCGGAAAGACGTCGCTTGTTAAACTTATCTCCGGACTCCTGAAACCGGATAAAGGACAGATTATTTTCGAGATTAATGGCGCTGCTCAACAGGATATTCATTTCGGCTATCTCTTTCAAAATCCGGATGATCAGTTTGTCCATTTTAATATTGAGCGAGAGCTCGCCTTTAATCTTGAAAATCGTGGTATGAGTTCCGCTGGAATGCAAGTGAAGGCTACTGAAACGCTCGAAGAGATTGATTTAATTGACAGAAAATCTGATTCGCCCAATAGCTTGTCCGGCGGTGAGAAGCAACGGCTGGCGCTGGCGGGTATGATGATCACGCAACCGGATATTCTGATCATGGATGAACCCTGTTCCTTTCTGGATATTTTTGCACAAATTCGGCTTTATAAAAAAATTGACATGCTTGGAAAGCAGGGTGTAAGTATTATTTGGATCAGTCAGGAAACACATGAGATTCGTATGGCGGATTATGTGATTGCATTGGATCAGGGACAGGTTATTTATAGAGGAAACAGTTCGGAATACCTGAAAATATTCAGGGACAGTGACTATGAAACCTGAGCTGGATATTCAAGTATCAAATATTGCGTACCGCTTTCAGCCGGAAAGCTCGTTTAATCTGGCGATCGGGGATTTGAAACACCGGTTTGACGGTGCGCTGGGAATGTACGGTTTATCCGGATCCGGGAAAACGACGTTTAGTAAGATCCTGGCGGGAATCGTCAAACCACAGATCGGCGATCTTCATTTTTCATTCAAAAACGGAGCGGTCGAGCCACCGAAAATTTTGTACTCGCCGCAATTTCCGGAGAAGATATTTCTGGGAGTGAGAGTCAGTGATACCGTTCAACAAATTGTCGCTCAAAATCCGTTAAAAACCGATTTGCATGAGCATATAAATTTTTATCTCGATCTTTTCTTAATGAGCTATGATTCCATCAAGGCGAAATGCGGTTTTGAACTCAGCGGAGGCGAGCTCAGGCGCTTTGCAATATCTCTGAGCCTTGCGATGTCCCCGGATCTACTGATCCTGGACGAACCCACGATCGGGATGGGACATAAGGGGAAAAATCAGCTGTATTCCGTTCTGGAAGATTTTCAACGGCAGCATCACGTTCTGATTGTTTCGCATGATTTTGAATTGATCCGAAAAACATGCAAACATTTTTGGATATTACACCGGGGAAGTCTTATTTTTAATGGTAATTTGATTGAGTTGGATTCTCAACATGATATAAAAAAACAGGTGGGAATTCATTTATTTGAGATGTATTTTCACAGATCGATAAGACAATTGAGGGGTCAAAGGAATTTTAAAAAGTAAAGTCAGACAAAAATATGAATCTATGCATCCTGATCGTGTCGTAACACTTTCAAATGTGATTTCCATATTGCGGGCATTTATGGCATTGCCTATCCTGTATTTTCTGCGGGAAGGAAAAGGGGATATTGCGCTGATATTTATTTTGATTGCCATTATTTCCGACGTTCTCGATGGCTGGCTTGCGCGAATCAGTAATGAAATTACCGATATAGGAAAGATTCTGGACCCTGTTGCAGACAAAGTAGTGATTTTCAGTGTAATGCTATACCTCATGTTCGCGGATAGAATGCCGGCATATTTCTTTCTATTGTTGGCGGTTCGCGATCTTACTATTGTATTAATGGGAGTATATCTGCTGAATAACCGTAAGATCGCTCCCTATGCAAATAAACTTGGTAAAATCGCAGTTACTTTTACTTCTGCGACTGTTCTGGCATTTATTTATTCCGATATTGCCCATAATTGGGTTTTGCTGATCATGTGGATTACTATATTCTTTCTTCTGATCTCTTGGGTCCAGTATTGCCACTTCTTCGTCAGTCAGATTACCAGGGCTAAAAAAAAAACAGCAGTATCTGAACGATCCTCAAAACTTTCCAAAGGTCTGAAAAAAACCGAAAGCAGTATCGCGTCACGGATACCTCTTTTAGGTAAATTTTTTCGTATTAACAGTGATATGTTGACGTCGATTGAAGAAACGTTGATAGCTTCCGACCTGGGTGTTGACCTGACTGAAACTCTTATTGACAGGCTTAAAAATGTTGACCGGAAAGAGGCGGAAAAATTAGAAGATATTTTAAAATCCGAAATGAAATCGCTAATTAAAACCGATGAAGATATTCCCGATACGGATGCCAAACCGAGGGTTATGTTATTCGTAGGCGTGAATGGAACGGGGAAAACAACCAGCATCGGAAAACTCGCGCGAAAATTCACGTCGGAAGAAAAAAAGGTATTAATAGTTGCGGCGGATACGTTTCGTGCAGCTGCTTATGACCAGCTCAAGGTATGGGCAGCCCGCGCTGATGCGGATTTTATGGGAAATCCAAAGGGGAAAGATCCGTCTTCAATCGCCTACGACGCAATTAAATCAGCCTTTGCAAAAGGACACGATATTGTCATGATCGATACAGCCGGTCGGCTTCATACCAGATCTAATCTGATGAATGAACTTGCCAAGATTAAGCGGGTTATCACAAAACTGATTCCCGATGGGCCTCACGATATCTGGCTTGTTCTGGACGCTAATACGGGTCAAAACGGTATTATTCAGGCACAGGAATTCATGAACGCCGTGGGTGTAACGGGTATTATTTTGACCAAACTGGACGGTACGGCAAAAGGCGGCGTTGTTTTAGCCATTCACCATAAATTGAGCATTCCTATTCGTTATTTGGGAGTTGGAGAACAAATCGACGATCTGATTGAATTTGATCCGAATAGTTTTATTGACGCTTTGCTTACTGATAATAATTAAAATAGATCCTTTAATATATGTCTGAAAAATCGTTTTCGATCATATCGCTTGGATGTCCGAAAAATACAGTCGATTCGGAAGTGCTGAAAGGATATCTCGAAAAGTTGGGTTATAACTATCTTCAAGAACCGGAAGATGCGGATATCATTATCATAAACACCTGCGGTTTCATTGATTCGGCAAAAGAAGAATCGGTAGAAACTATCCTGGAAACAGTCGAATTAAAGAAGACAGATCCAGGTAAAAAAATCCTCATAACCGGTTGTCTGTCCCAACGCTATCCCGAGCAGCTACGAATCGAACTCCCGGAAGTGGATGGAATATTTGGAATTGACTCATGGGACAAAGTAATCGAAAATATTGTTGAAACTTCCGAACCCTGTGAAGATGTGGAACGAATCCGGTCGCTGCTGACTCCGGGACATTTTGCTTATCTGAAAATTGCGGAAGGGTGTGATAACAGCTGCAGTTTTTGTTCGATTCCCCTGATCCGGGGTCAACAGAAAAGCCGGAGCGTGGACAGTTTATTGCGGGAGGCTGAATACTTAAGCCAAAAAGGTGTGCAGGAGCTTATCCTGATTGCCCAGGATTTGACCCGCTATGGATCGGACCTTCCATCAAGACCTGATCTATTCACATTTTTGCAGGAACTGCTGCCGATGAAATTATTTCCATGGGTTCGCTTATTGTATGCAAACCCGGATTTCTGGAATACAAAATTAAACGCTCTTTTTCAAAAGTATCCGGAATTATGCCCATATCTCGACATACCGGTCCAGCATGCTTCACCACGAATATTGAAGTTGATGGAGCGGGGATATGATATTCGGAAGATCAAAAAGAAATTGCTTCGGCTCAGGCAGGAAGTTCCCACAATTGCGCTAAGAACATCCGTTATGGTGGGATTCCCGTCGGAAAGTGACGATGATTTCAATATGTTGCTGGATTTTATTGAAGATGTTCGATTCGAGCGCTTGGGAGTGTTTACCTATTCGCAGGAAGAGGATACCAAAGCTGCGGAATTGACGGATAATATTTCACCCGAGGAAAAAGAACGCCGCAAAGATATCGTGATGCAGATACAGTGGTCGATTGCACGGGAGTTCGCCGCTTCAAAAGTCGGGCAGAAAATTGATGTGATTGTTGAAGGGCAGGAGGCAGGCGGATTCCTTGGCAGGACAGTCTGGGACGCTCCGGAAATTGATGGCTTTGTAAGAATCCATAGTGAAAAAGCGCTTGAAATTGGCAAGTTTTACAAGGTGAAAATTGATAGTGTCGAAGAGTTGGATTTGGTTGGTAAGGTCGTTTAAACCTGTCAGGTTTTGGAAACCTGACAGGTTTAGAGGTAGCGCTATTGACGACATTGATTTGATTGGAACGGTGGATGAATGATCAGTTAAACTTGACAATCAAATCTTTAATGATTATACTCTGAAGCAATGATTAAAGAAATGGAAAATGGGTTCATAATTTTGTCTATAGAGAAAACTTTAAGTTTCTTGATTAAGAAACTTTCTGAAAAAGTTTCTGCATGGAGAAACTTGTTTCTAGATAGAGAAACCTGTTTCAAGCGTAAATGTGCAGTATAAACGTATGTTATGTGTATAAAAAATATTCGAAATTACCACTTGACTAATTTATAATTAAATATTGAGGTGATGATATGCCTAAACATGAATTAGAAGAAATCGTAACTGCTATTAAAGAAAACGAAGAAGAATTTAAAATGACTTCAAGAGACCTAATTCATTTATTTGATTGTGAAAAACGAACGAAAGGAAATCAGGCATTAATAAATAAATATCTTGATGATAACAAATTAGAAACATGTCCTGATTATAGATCTGCTTGGATCGACAGTGAAATTATTTTACGACATAAAAAGAAAGCGAAAAGTAAGAACGAAATTGATCCGATACAAAGAATCAAAATTTTACCAGCTGCAAATAAAGAACCTGTTACAATTAAAAAAGATGCAGAATTAAAAGAAGCCGTTACTTTAATGATGATGAATAATTTTTCTCAATTACCCGTATTAAATGGGCCTAGAAATATTGTTGGCGTAATAACATGGGAAACAATTGGGATTGGTATTACTAATGGTCTCATTTCTTCAAAAATTAGTGATTATATATCCCCGGAAATTACTATTTTAGATTACGATACTCCTCTTTTAGAGGCGATTTCAACTGTGATACAAAAAGAGTTTGTCGTTGTTCAGAAATCAGATAGAAGTATTTGTGGTATTGTTACAGTAGCAGATATAAGTGAACAATTTTTAACTTTGACAGAGCCTTTTCTATTATTAGAACAAATAGAAAATCATATACGTCAGATATTAGATGGAAAGTTTTTAATTGAAGAGCTTAAGAATCTATGTCCTAGCGATATTACAGATAGGGAGGTTGAGCATATTGATGATCTAAATTTTGGAGATTATATAAGATTAATAGAAAAGCCAGATAATTGGGAAAGATTGAAACTTACTATTGATAGAACCCATTTTATTAAACAACTAGATAAAGTTAGAAAAATCCGAAATGATATAATGCATTTTGATCCAGAAGGTATTACCCAAATACAGAGAGAAGATTTAATAAAAATGTCAAAATTCTTAACTGAAATAAGAAAATATAGTTAATGTATTGTTCACATAACCATTGGCTGCACCTAACAGCGAAAGCTGTTCGATGAATTTAGAGATTGAGGAGTTTTTGAAAGATTTAAGAATAAAAATAGATAGCTGTTTTCCGTTCAGCGTGGCTGAGCGTTGCCCGTTATCTAAGAAAATCACAGTCGAACATATTAAATATGTGTATTCAAGATATAACTAATAAAATCAAAAATTATATTTTGAGAATATAACAATAGTCTGTAAGACGTTAACTAAAATACTAAAATGGAGGTTTGAAATGAAAAGGTGTCTCATTTTAATGTTTTTATTCCTTTTAAATGTTTGTTTTGCTCAAAATGTATACATAAAGGTGCAAGAGGAAAATTTTAGGAAGAAACCAAATGGTGAAAAAATTGGTATATTACTAAAAGGAACTGAACTCAAGCAGATTGAATCAGATGGAGAATGGATAAAGGTAGCAGTAGAGGGGTGGATATATAAACCTTCAACATCTTCGAAAAAACCAATTACTAAGTCTGTAACCAAAAAATATAGAACTGTAATGTGGGATTCAAATATATATTCAAATGCCGGTACTGAAAGATATGGAAATGGTAATAGTAGAAAGATCGGATCAGTTAAAAAGGGAGAAAAACTCGAGATATTAAATGAAAAACAGTTATCAGCCAAGGGAATTACTGTCCCGTGGTATTATGTTAAGCGAAGTAATGGACAAAAAGGGTGGATTTCTGATGCAGATCTGGCTTCAGAATAACTATTGAATTTTAACATTCACTATTTTCACATTTTAAAAATAAATCATAGTTATTGATTGCAAATGAAATTATCAAGTCTTGTAGTAACCCTTTTTAGATAACCCTTGCGCGGATATAACGCCTTAAGCTGTTCGATGATTTTGAGTTTTGAGGATGTTGACCCTCGTATCTCGTACGTTAACTATACCTAATAAATGAACATATTATGAAATTCAGAAGGTAAAAAAGAGTTAGAAAATGAAACATCAAAAATATTTTGTTGTTTTAGTAATTTCCGTTATATCAATATTTTTTATTGCTTGCGAAAATGATGATACAATATCCCCAATAGTTGCTATTACAAGCCCAATTGATGGTAGTGTCGTCCATGAAACTGTAAATATCACTATTAGCGTATCAGACAACAGTAAAATTGATGATGTTCAGTTGTTAATTGATGGAATAAAAGTCAATAATCTTGTAAAAGAGAGTGATCTATATAAGTATTCTTGGGAAACCTATTCAATTGAAAACGGTACTGAACATACATTAATTGCCAGAGCAACAGATTCAGAAGGTAATACAGGACAGTCGGATATTATCGCGGTAACCGTAAATAATGAAGGATTTTCGCCGCAATCTGTTATTTTACAATCACCAGTTGTCAGCGGTTCTAACATTACACTAAATTGGTCAGCTTCTAATGATGCAGATTTTGATCATTACGAACTATTAAGAACGTATGCAGAAGTTGACACTTATTCCGTGGTTTTCTCTGACAGTTCTTCTCAAAAAGTTGTATTTACAGATTCTGTAATTCAAAATACTTCATATGAGTACTATATAAAAGTTGTTGATAAGGCTGGACTTTTTTCGGAAAGTAATCATCAAACAGTAGAATACACTCAATTTTTACCTCCTATTCCACAAAACTTTTCTGCGATTGTAAACGGATGTTTTATTGATTTATCTTGGAATCCAATAGATATTCCAGATTTTAGTAGATATGTTATTTTGAAAAAAACGACTAACATATCTCAAATCGATAGTATTATCATTAAACAAATGTCTGAATCTTCTTATTCAGATTCTGTTTCTCAAATTAATGAATATGAATATTCATTGATTGCTTTTGATGATTTTGGGAATTATTCAACAACAGATACAGTTCCATTTTATGTTTCAGATTTCCAGCCAAAAACACCAAAAATGTATGATCCAATTATTGATGGTTCAAATATTGCTCTTAAATGGTCAAGGAATACGGATGTTGATTTTCAATCATATCAAATCTTTCGTTCTCAAAATGGTTCTGAGATGGAATTAATAAATCAAATTCAAGCAAAAGATGATACAACTTTTGTAGATGAAGTAACTCAAGGATTGTTATACTTATATTTGGTTGCCGTAAATGATAATGGTGGGCTTCAGGCAAATTCTAATACCATTTCAATATCAGCGGTAGAGTTTAATCCTACTCCAGTTCAATTACTTTCAATTGAATTAAATGGTGATATTATTAGTCTTGAATGGTCTCAAAATACCGATACTGATTTTAATAATTACAGGATCGAACAAAGTATAGATAGCGGAGACTACGAATATCTAATTGAAATTCATGAACGAACTACTTTAATAAAAAGTTTTAGTGTAGAGCAATACCACAACTACAGTTATAAAATTATTTGTGTAGATGTTGCTGCGCTTGAAGTCGAAAGTAATATCCTACAAATCGAAAAAGAAAGATTCTTACCTTCAGAAGTAAATCTTTTATCAGTTGATCTATCAGGAGATGTAATAACATTGGATTGGAATTATTCGCCTGATGTTGATTTTCAGAAATTTGAAATTATTAGAAATAACGTCACTATTTCCGAGTTGACAGATTCATTGGAAAATTCGTTTAAAGACACAGTTACTCAAGGATTAGATTATTCTTACCAAATTGAAGTTTATGATATTGCTGATTTAAAATCAGTTTCAAATATAAAAACAATTTATGCAGGAGATTTTTTACCTTCTGATGTGATTTTGACTTCAATAAATCTTTCTGGTGATGTTGTTACGTTAAACTGGAATTATTCAAAGGATGTCGATTTTTTAAAGTATGAAGTGATTAGAAACGGTGAAACAATAGTTGAGATAACTGATTATGATGATAAAACATACGATGATACTGTAGTACAGGGAGTTGATTACGATTATCAAATTAAAGTTATCGATACAGGAGAACTTGAAAATAGTTCAAATACAAAAACAATTTTAGCAGATGCGTTTTATCCTCCAAGTGTTGAGATTAGTAACATTTCTTATAATGGTTCAGGAATTTTAGTTGAATGGATACCTTCAATAATTCCTGATTTTCAATACATAGAAATAATTCGCTCAACTGATTCATTGTTTACAGACCAAAACGTGATCGAAACAATCTCAGATAATAACCAAAGTGAATATATTGACTATTCAATACAAACTGAAAACAGTCGTTATTTTTATAAATTAGAATTATATGATACTGGTAATCTATCCAATATTTCAGACTGGAAATATCTCTCTTTTTTTGATGAAATTATGTTCTTAGACTTCTTTGACAATAATAGCAAACAAGCACTTCTTATGGTTGAAAGTGACGGTTACAATAAAAAACCTATAATGTTTGATTTGGGGTATGATAGATGGTTTGATGTATCTCCAGATGGAAAATATGCAATCTTAAATAAGTGGATCAGTTCGATTACCACTAAATGGCTATTGATAGATATTCAAAATAATAACTCAAGAATTATTACAGATGAACAACATTGGATGGGATATTCATATATTGCCTGGACGGGCGATAGTAAAAAAGCATACTTTAATAGTGACTACCAAATATTCGAATATGATGTAAATAGTAATACAGTAAATCACATTGTTGGAGCATATGAACCAAGCGATGAAAGGATTTATGAGATGTATGTATCTGAGGGTTCTGGTAAATTAGTATATAAAAAATTAGTATATTGGCAAGAACAAGAATGGGCTACAGATATTTTCGTTTACTATAATGGCGAACACCAAAATATTACAAACACTGGCGGTAATCTTGGTGGATACCATCGATACTATGAGGAAACTCCTGCAATAAATTATGATGGATCAGAAGTGTTCTACACTCGAGAAGGTATAATATGGAAAAACGATTTAAATTCTAATACAGAAACTGAATTTATGAAAGCTTTTGGCTGGCTGCTACATGAAGCTATATTTTCACATGATGGCAATAATTTATACATAGAATGGTTTCAACCTTCTGATGATTATACATATGGCTTATATGAAATAAATACAAACGATGGAACAATAACAATGATGTTTGATGGCAAAGTTTCTTTACAGGATATTTCACCAGATGGAGATAAGATTTTATTTAATTCAGATGAGTTAGACTATCAAATAATAATGGATAGAACCACATATCAAATTGAGACTCAAATACCTGTATCATTGAAATCAAAAGCAAGATGGGTAAAAAATCGATGGTTGTCAAAATAAAAAACAAAGAGGTTATATGGATCCGATAATTGTGGTTTCCCCCAATGTTTGGACGGTGATTAAGCAAAGTTAAGGTGTAAATGTTAGTAAATCCGATCCGGTATTTCACAAAAAGGTTTTAGCGTTCATGTTAGGCATATGTTATACAGTAAAAAAACATCGATTATTGATCTCATATTATGAACGGTAAAACTAATACATTCAATTTTAAATTGAGTAATATTCCAATAATTAATATTCGAATGGAATTTCATAATACATTTCAGATTTTATGTTCAAATAATTTCTACATGTAGATGGTCGTATTAAATTGTACCAATTATGGTCGTTTAAAAGTGTACCAGAATTTCAAATGAGAATTGATTAGAAAAGAATGAACTAAGTGCCTCTAATGATAGTAACCTTCGTCTGGAAGACGAGTAAGTTGGTA
>JADHWC010000048.1 GCA_016783665.1 Fidelibacterota bacterium
TTCCCAAACGTATTGATGCCATATTTTGGTGGATTTAGAGTGTGTTTTGTATTTTTGCCTTTGGAAATATTTTCTGCAATTTGAACAATAATAACGCTGCTTCCCGTTCCTGTTTTTACCGCATTTCTTCGTTTGCTGATACCCGCAAAATGGGCATTTTTTTTGTCATATTATTTTCCTCAAAAAAACTTTCCCGATATCTCTCTGACTATCAGTATGTTATAAGGATTTTAGCAGCTATTTTGTTCCATTAAGCCAAAAATTCCGTATACGACGTATACGAAATTTTCTCACCTGTTAACAAACCAAATATCTCTTAGGCAGAGGCAATAGTTACTAATTACTTAAAATGTTTCCTCAGGTTTAGTTAAACAGAATCGAGTAATTTTTATCTTTCCAAAGTCAATGAGTTTATTTTTATAAATCAACATTTAAAATTTTGCCATTGGTGACAATACACTTTTTATACCAATTTGCAGAATCTTTTTGAATGCGTCGCCCACTGACATAATCCACAAAGACCAGCCCAAAACGTTTGCTGAATCCCTCGACCCACTCAAAATTATCCAGAATTGACCACTGGAAGTAAGCCCTGGCGGACACACCGTCGGCTATAGCGCGTTGATATTCTTTCAGATATCGGTTGAGATAATCGATCCACTGAGGATCATGCACTTTGCCGTCAACACCGATCCAATCAAGGTTCGCCATGCCATTCTCGGCAATCACAATCGGTAGATCATAGCGTTCATAAAGGAATTTCGGTCCCCAGTAAAGGGACTCCGGGACAATTGTCCAGTCCATAGCGGTGCGGGCGAAGCCGGGTTCGGGGTCAAGAGTTTGCCACCCTTCTTCCTCAGCCTTAACTTTATCTGCGGTGTATATGTTCACCCCATAGAAATCCATCGGTTGCCGGATCATCTCCATATCATTCGCTGAAACCTTAGGCATCAGAGAACCGAAGAGTTTTAATCCGTCGGCGGGATACTCGCCCCGAATCATAGGATCGGCCCACCAGGTATTGTTCCAGAGGTTCTTTTCCATGATGGCAAATGTTGCCTGGCGGGCAGCATCGAGGTCCTGTGGCGTGTCCATTGCAGGAACCGAAATGATACCCCCTAACGCGGCACCAACCTGAGGCGGCATTTTGGCATAAGTCCTGATAATTTGAACAGCTTTTCCGTGGGCCAGTAAAACGTTGTGCCCGGCGGTCAGTACCTCTGGAAAATTGAGTTTCAGACCAGGAGCATTGCTGCCGGTCTGATGACCAAAATGAATGAAGCATTGCGGCTCGTTGAGAGTCATCCAGTACTTCACCCGATCAGAGAGTTTTTCCACAACGACACGGGTATATTCAACGAACCAGTCGGAACTATCGGGATGGAGCCAACCGCCTTTCAGGAATAGTTCGTAAGGATAATCCCAGTGAAAAAGCGTAATCCAGGGGTCGATGCCATTTTCCAATAGACCATCAATCAATTTATCATAGAAGGCTAATCCATTTACGTTCGGCTTACCGATACCATCCGGCAGTACCCGTGGCAGGCAATTGATAAACGGTAAGCCTGTATTCCGAGCTTAGCCATTAGATCGACATCTTCCCGCCAGCGATGGTAATGATCGGGACCGACATTGGCGGATTCGCCGCCTTTTATTTTACCTGGCTGTTTGCAAAACATATCCCATACTGATGTCCCCCGACCACCTTCACTGGTGGCGCCTTCAATCTGGTAGCTGGCTGCCGCCACGCCCCAGATAAAATCTCTCGGAAAACTCAATGTTACTCCAATTATTCTTTTACGCTGCCCAGCATAATGCCGCGCAAATAATATTTCTGCATCGCCAGGAAGACGATAATGATCGGCAGAATCGTGATCACCGAACCGGCCATCATCATTTCCGTATCCTGCACGTGCTCGCCCATCAAATTGGCAAGAACCACCGGCAGGGTATACATGGAATCTTTAGTCAACACAATCAAGGGCCACAGGAAATCATTCCAGGCGCCCATAAAGGTAAATAACGCCAGGGTTACCAGGATCGGTTTCGCCACCGGCAGGATAATTTTCCAGTAAATATAAAAATCGTGAGCGCCGTCGATACGGGCGGACTCGATTAAACTATCCGGAATGGAAATAATATACTGTCTAATCAGAAAAATTCCGTAAATGCTGGCCATACCCGGAATGATCACGCCCCAATAGGTATTGATAAAGCCCATACGATTGAGCATCAGAAAAAGCGGCAGCATTGTTACCTGGGCAGGAATCACCATGGCTGAGAGCAGTAGTTTGAATAGTTTTTGCTTCCCGGCAAAGCGGTACTTTGCGAAGGCAAAGCCCGCCATGGAATTGAAAATCAGTGAAATGCCGGTAATGGACAGCGAGATCACAATGCTATTAAGAAAGTAGCGGGTCACATTCAAACGACTGAACAGAGTTTGATAATGCTCGAAGGTTACTTTTTCCGGCCAGAACTTCGGTGGAAATTGGTTAGCCTGACCCACCGGCATCAGAGAGGCGGAAATCATCCACACAAAGGGCGCTATCGTCACTATTACTCCGATTAAGAGAACCGAATAGAGAATAACTTTGCGAATCCGGATCTTATAATAATTCATAATTTCTCTGAAACCGCATTTGAATGAGTGTTACGATTAAAATTATCCCAAACAGGATAAAGGCCAGTGCCGCCGAATAGCCCATGCGCCAATACTTGAATCCCTCGCGGTACATAAGTAAGACGATGCTCAAGGTGCTGTTTAACGGACCGCCGTCGGTCATGATATAAGGTTCAGCAAAAAACTGACAGTAGCCGATCAGGGTCGTCAACGTAATAAAGCCGGTGGTTTGGGTCAGCATTGGCAAAGTGATATGCCGAAACGTCTGTCGGGCATTGGCCCCATCCAGATCTGCGGCTTCATACAATGATTCAGGAATATTCTGCAACCCGGCGATGAAAATGATCATGTTATAGCCGAATCCCTTCCACACCGCCATTATGATAAGGGCCGGCATTGCCCATTTGGGATTGCCCAGCCAGTCGATCTCCTGGATGCCAAACCATCCCAAGATATAATTAAGAATCCCGAAACGAGGATGGTAAATAAAACGCCAGATTACTGCCACAGCCACCAGGGTCGCAACTACCGGCAAGAAATAAGAAAGCCGGAATAAGGGCTTAAAACGGACAAGTTTGGATTGAATACCCATCGCCGCCAGCAAGGAAACCACCACTGACAAGGGCACGCCCACTACAACAAAGTAGGCAGTATTTCGAATGGCTTGCCAGAACAGAGGTTTCTGGAAAATATTTATGTAATTCGCGAATCCCACGAAACGGGCCCGGCTCACGTCTCCCAGGGAATAGATATCAAAATCGGTAAAACTCATCAGCAGCGCCGCCATCACCGGTAGAAAGAAAAAAACGAAAATAGCCGTCATCGCCGGCGCCAGAAATAAGTAGGCAACGTTTCCTTTCGGCATATCTGTGAAGATCTTAAATCTCATAATTGTTTTTTACTAAGCAACCAGCGCCTTTTTTCTAAAATCTTGTTTACCTCGCCATTCAGTTCCAGGGTAGCCTCTTCCAGGGTCATTTTCCCGAAAACGGCATATTCTACATATTGCTGAATTTTCTGAGCGATCTGCTCCCATTCTGGAATCTTAGGCGTCGGAACCACATGCTGCAGCTGACGATAGAACGCCTCCGTCCGGGGATTATCTCTAAGTCCGGCAATGTCCCAGGCGACCACACTAGCCGGAAGGTCGCCGCTCAAATGGAAGAATTCAGCCTGAATATCCTCACGGCTGAGAAATTCCACCAATTTCCAAACATCGGGTTTGCTCGCGGCGCTTTTGAACATGACGATACTCGATCCACCGGCAGTAGATATTCCCGGAATAGCTGGATCAAATGAAGGCATTGGTGCAGTTGCCCAATCGGATTGCATCGATTCGGGCAAACGTCGCTGAAATTCACCGATGTTCCAGGGACCGGTAATGAAAAAGGCGTAATAATTATCGGAGAAACTCTGGTAAATATTGGCTACTTCGCTCATTCCCAGTGGACAAAGTCGCTTTGCATAGAAATCCATATAGAATCTTAGCGCTTTCTGAAACGCCGGGTCCTCAAAATCGCCGTAACAGCCATTATCCCTCAATAGTTTGGATCCGTTTTGCAGAGCCATGACGACGATCTCGTGCCAACCGTTCAACGGCAGCAAGATCGCGTATTCGGTCTTTTGCTGTTCGACCAGTTTTTCACAAAGTCGGAAGAATTCCGCCCAGTCTGTCGGCAGTTCTATATAGCCCTGTGCTTCAACCAAGTCTTTACGGTAAAACATCAGCCGCGTATCCACGTACCAGGGAATGCCGTACAACTGTCCGTCAATCACGTTGGTTTCCCAGATACCGGGAAAATAATTCTCCGCTTGAATGACTTTTGATTGTTTCAAAAAGTCGTTTAGCGGTACAATCGCATCGAGCACAACAAACTCCGGTATCCAGGTATTGCCCAACTGGCAAAGATCGGGCGTCGAATTCCCGGCGTAGGCAGTCAGCAGTTTCTCGTGGGCCGCCGACCAGGGAATCGCCTGGACTTTCACATGAACGCCGGGGTTTTCCTTTTCAAATTGCGGCAGGAGTTCCCGAACATGCCGGGCTTCCACGCCCATAGCCCAGAACTCGATCATCCGGGAATCTTTAGTTTTAGAGCCGCATCCAAGTAAAAGAATTCCAAAAGCGAGCAGCAGAAATTGAATTCTGCTGCCTAAAATGTTCCGCCGCTTTCTTGATTTCATTAGAAAAATATCTCTCAATAGCCACTTATCGTACTTATTTAGTCAACAACATCTTACCTGACTGAAAATGATCTCTGAACCCGACTCTGTATAGATAAATACCACTGGCGCATAAATTACCCATTTCATCCCTACCATTCCAGTAGATTTCATAGTTTCCAACCGTCGGAGTTTCTATCTGCAGATTCTTGACCAGCTGGCCATTGAGATTATAGATAAACGCCTCCACTTTTTGCTGCTTTGGCACTTCAAACCGGATTTTTGTCCCGGGATTAAAGGGATTCGGATAATTCCCACAGAGTGTAAATCGCTTCGGGAGAACGTCAGTCTCAGGAGAAATAGCCGTCGTGGTATCGGTGACAAAACCGATGGCATCAAGCATGGACTGGATTTCGGGATTGGCCATAAAATTTTCCCAGAGCAGTCCGCTACGATAGTTTTCGATCATGACAATAATCGGTCCCTGATCGATAGCGATATATGATCCGGCAACCCAATCCTGGGATTGATTGAATGCATCCTTGAATCCCAATGGGCCAACTATATCTTCACCCAATACCCGGTAAAAATACTTTAGTACCTGCATGGATTCAGTCGGCGTATAGGGAAATGTTGACAGTGCAGCGGTCGGTGTAATTGTTCCATTATCACGTTCTAAAGTCGGTTCATGCGCCATATATCCAACAAATGGATCATCGCTGGCTGTCAATCCCCAACAATCTTCGCTGTACCCTGTGTAACTCCCCGGATTATCAATGCACCAGGCTCGGTTGATCAGGCTGATATTACGATTATTTATGTAATAATTGGTATGACTGTCTTTGATTCCTCGAGGGTCAAATCCAAGAAAAGAATAGTGCGTAAAAAACAACGGGCCACCCCGATCCCAGCCCACGTATTGTGGAATTCCGTAAAAACTTTTACCGTTTTCGTAATAGGGCTGACCAGCCCAGCCATCCTCGTACAAGCTGGCTGGAACCGGATGTGTGGGAGATGCTATCGCCAATAAATATACAATCATGCACTCGTTGAACCCATATATCGGCATGTTCATTTCCCAGCCGTAATTTGGCGACCAGTGCCAATATACCATATTACTGGTTGTCGTGCGGCGGTACCAATCCCATTCGATGGATTCCCAGAGTTCGGTTGCCACTGCTCGAATTTGGGTTTCATCGCTATTGTCCAAATTAAAATACTGGCGGACCGTTAACAATCCTTCTGCGACATAAGCCGTTTCTACAATATCCCCGCCGTCATCTTTCGGGCTAAAAGGAATTGCCGCTCCAGTTGAACCGTTTAGCCAGTGCGACCAGGCACCGTGAAAACGGTCAGCATCTTTCAGGAAAGTCAGTATTTTTAAAATATGAGCAACACCTTCCTCACGGGTGATAAACCCCCGTTCAATGGCAACCGGAATTGTCATCATGCCCATGCCAGAACCACCGGAAGTCACTATTTCTGGATCACCGGGATAGCGTTCCCGCGATAAACCGGAAACCGGGTGAGCATAGTTCCAGAAAAAACGAAAAGTGCTTTCCTGAACCATATCCAGTAAGCCTTCATCATCCAGTGCGGCGGTTGTAGCTGACACTTGTTCCGACTGACCGGATTCATTATAACTCATATCAACAGCCATGACTTTATAATTGTAGCTGCGATCGACGAGACCATGATAATCGGAGTACACTGCCAAATCCTTCGTCGCTGCCCCGATTTTCTGGAAAGCACCGCCCGGCACTGCCCGGTAAATATTATAACCGCCTAAGTCTTCATCGCCGACTGGGTCCCATTCGATCACGACATGTTTTTCATAGCCCGATGCAGCTACATTTTCAGGGATAGCCGGCGAAGTCGTGTCTGAACTTTGTCCGGAAACCATACGAATTTCATCCAGGTACATTATATGCGCTTCGGCATCGGCGACATCCTGTCCGTAAAATAACGTTTTAATTCGGGTCAGATCAGCCTGACCGGAATTGTCTTTAAACGGCTGCAGCGGAATACGAACATTATACCACTCATCAGCCGTGATATCCCCGATATAGTCCGATATCTTGATTTTGTCAGTCTTCTGATTGGATAAATCTTCCAGATACAGCAGCGGCAAATTCACCGAGGCAATCAGGGTATCGGAATAAACATAAAAAGATAGCGTGTCCTTCTGATTAATATCTCTCCCCGGCCAGCCGATCCCGGCCACGGCAATTCCCCAATCACCACCACTATTTGATGTCCAACTTAAGCGTAGGCTATTTTGTCCCTGAAAATAATGATCGGTATCGACAGGAAATTTCTCACCAACCCGTTCAAGCAAACTGGGCGCATTCACATACCCCCAGCTGGGATCATAAGAATCGTTAGATGGACTTTCATCAAAAAAGATATAATCATCGGTCTGTGCCCATAGTATCGTAAATAATGATAAAAGTATCGTCATTATGAGTAGCTTTTTCATGGCTTTTCCCCCGAATTTAAGGTTATCTGTAAAATTCATCTTCAGTTAAAAGATTTTTAATTTTCTCAAAACCGGCCAGGCGCTCGAAACGTCTTACCATTTTATTGTCATTTAAATGATTATTTAGGGTAACCATTATCATGCCCTGATCCAGCGCCAGGTAAGCCCTTCCTATCTCGTCGGTTTTGGGATCAAGAGAGTCGTAAAAGCCATATTCCCCGTAAATATCATATTTCGTTAACATGGTTTTCAGGTTCGAATATACGGCTTCCGGAGCATAAGGCAAGGCCAGAATCGAAGCGTGAGGCGATACGATTACCGGTGAATAGCCGCCAACCCGCGAACCGATTAGCGGTACACCGTATTCTCCGTACCCTCGCTCTGGATTTGTGGAAGGCGACATACCCCAGACCGGGTAACCCATTTCAGTTAACGCATAATCAATATGCACTTCAACGGCACGACGGTTATTTTCGCCAATTCCCAAAGGCGCTAATTCCCTTTCATTGATCAGCAGTCCCGGCATGAGAAATTCAAATAGAGCGCCACCCCAGGATGGAACGATCTTTAAATCTTTATATTGATAATAACCGTTAAAATAGTGAGTTCCGGATTGCTCTTTCCAGTTTCCTTGAGGTTTCTGTTCCTGCTCGTAATTTACAGGCAAAGTTCGTTCTTGGGAATACCAAAACTCCGGCTGAATTTTACCCTGAATTATACTCCAATACAAACATATCCGGCTTTCCGAACAAAGCAACCCGTAATGATAGGGCGAATAACATTCCTGTTCAATATCGTATCCCAGGTAAAAATGATGCAAAGTGTCATCGTACAGCCAATTAAAATCCGTCTGATCGATCATTATATTGCAGGTTTGGGCCAAATCGGGAAAGGTCATTGCGACAATAGCGAGGGAACTGTAGAGCCATCCGGCATCTACGGTTGATATATAGCGGCGAGATTCTTTCAATGATTTCAGATCATACCAATTGTATAAAAAGCCGTTATATTTAGGAAGACGCTTCAGACTTGTTAAAACGTGACGGATATTATCTTCAGCTGTAATGGAATCAATAAATCCGAAATCCATGGCTGAGATTGTCGAAAGCATTTGCAAACCAATATTGGTTATAGAGGTATAATCGGACACTTCATCGGGTTTAAGCCAGACTTTATCAACGACAAGCCCGCTTTTTTGATCAACGGCATCCCGGAAATATTTCCAGGTGTCACCGGCAATCGCCCGCAGGAATTCTTCCGGTTCCGAAGAATCGGGCGGTTCTTTATAAATTTGGGTCGGAAACCCTTTTAAATCCCGTGATGTGAATTTCTTTCGCGATAGGGTAGAATTACAGCCGATTATCCCAGTCAAAATCAGGATCAGCATTCCGAAAAGGATGCTCCTGGCTCTGGAATTCCCCATGGTTGTAATCTTCCCGATCAAAGAATAACTTCCACCCGGCAAATTTCACGATCTACCGGTGGAATAATATTACCGGAAATTTCCTTGCTGTCGACGATCAGGTGCTTTGTTTCACCAGCCTTTCCGGATTCATTTTTTATGACGATTTCATAGGTCGTATCTCTGAAAAGCCGTTTTACAGTATAGGATTTCCATTCTACGGGAATATGCGGGTCAATCATGAGTCCTTCCCGAACAGGTCGAATACCGAGAATCCATTCCAGCGTGCATTTCTGCAGCCAGGCCGCCGACCCGGTGTACCAGGTCCAACCTCCCCGTCCATAATTTGGCGAATCAGGACCATCTATATTACCAGGAGTCACATAAGGTTCTGCTTTATAGCGATCTGGGTCCTGACCATTAATAATCGGATTGATTCCCACAAATGTGTCAAAGGCCAGTTCATTTTGATTTAATTTAGCAAACGCCCAGATTGCCCAGGTTGCCGCGTGAGTATAAACACCGCCGTTTTCCCGGACACCGGCAGCATAGCGGGAAAGATAGCCGATATATTTATCCGGTTCACTGTAGCCGGGATAGAGCAACAGCGGTCCGTTATCTCTCATCAGTCGGCTCTCAACTTCTTTCATCGCTTTCTGTTGATATCCCGACGGTGCACTATCGGCGATGACACTCCAGGTCTGGGTATTCAGAAAAATTTGCCCTTCCCGGTTTGCGTGACTGCCGATGATTTCACCGTTATCTTTGGTAGCCCGAATAAACCACTTGCCGTCCCAGCCAAATTCCAGCAACTTTTTCCGGAGCCGGGCAGCTTCGGCGCGATACTGTTTTACTTTCACATCATCCGACATTCGTTCCAACACATCAGCAAAGCGGGTTAAAATATAGTTTAGAAAATGGACAATCCAGAAGGACTCGCCCTTCATATCAATGCCGGTGGCGCTTAGGCCGTCATTCCAGTCGCCGCTGCCGATCAATGGCAATCCTCTTGTACTCATTCGTTTTAATGCATAATCAATTGCCTGTGTACAATGCTCCAGTATCGTACCGCCCTTTGAATCATCATAGTATTTTACATTTTGCAACAGAAAATCGAGGTCGTCTGTCTCTACGAGATAACTCAGTGTCACAAAAGGAAGCCATAAAAAATCGTCGGAAAAATTGGAATCTAATCCCGTTTCGGTAATCGGATGCCACCAGTGCAGGACATGACCATCCTTGAATTGATGCTCAGCATGCAACCGGATCTGTTGTTCTGTCTGCCTTGGAGCGATGGATAAAAAAATCTGACTGTCCTGTAGCTGATCGCGGAAGCCATACGCTCCGCTCTGTTGATAATAGGCCGTCCGCGCCCAAAGCCGTCCGGCGATGGTCTGGTATTTCAGCCACTTGTTCACTAAAAGGTTGAGTGACTCGTCGGGCGTTTCCACTTCCGTCGTGCTGAGAACTTGCTTCCAATACTCCCACACATTTCCTAACGCACCATCTACAGATGCGGCATCCTTGTACTTCGCCTGCATGACATCAAGTTCCGAAAGATCTTGAGCCAGTCCAAGCAAGTAATGAAAGCGCAGGGATTGATTAGCCTTTATTTCCAGATTGATTTTGGTCCCGGCAACGGCATCGTAAAAGGTCCCTTCCCTCTGTTGCATTTTACAACCGTTAACAACTGCAGGAGATTGAAGTGTTCCGAATTGGCCAATAAATGAGTCTTTATCAAATTCATAATCGGCAATAGGCTTGCTGGCGGTTAGAAACCCGATATACGGGTATTTTGTATTCCAGTGTCCCCGATCTCCAATGGCGATGTCCCAAATGCGTTTCTCCGCCAAAGCCGTGTTGCGTGTTTGGTCCATCCGGGTATGGATAAACGTTTTGTGAAATTCACGATGATGATCGTTACTGGAACCCAGGCGCCACTCGAAATACGTATAAATCGAGATGTTTCGATCTTTGCCTGATTTATCCTCGATCCGGATATCCCAGATTTCCAGCGGATTATCCATGGTCACAAAAATGGTCAGGATCGAACAGATCTCTTTATATTCCGAAATAAACCGAGTGTACCCAAAACCGTGAATACATTGATATTCATCTAATTCAGTGCGGGTCGGCAGCCAGGCCGGATTCCAGACCTCACCGCTGTCTTCATCTTTAAAGTAAAGATATTTGCCCCAGTTATCTTGCACCAAATCCTGGTGCCAGCAATTCAGACGGTTGAATTCCGAATGATCCAGCCAGCTGAAACCGCCGCCGGTCTGGGAAATCGTCAGACCATAGCGGCTGTTCGAAATGACATTTATCCATGGTTTCGGAGTCCTTGGGGTTTTGATGACATACTCGTTTCCATCTTCTGAAAAATAACCGTATTTCGTTTCAAACTTCTTCATATTTTCTGAAAATCACCTTCTTAAAATTCAATTTCAATATCTACACGCTGCACGGCCTGCAATCGACCAAAATCGGCATAACCGTAATTCATGATCAAGTAAGAGTTTATTAATTTGTATCGGAGACCAGCGCCCAAGGTAAGTCCTTGCTCGGCGTTTTGCTGAAACAACGCCTGGTAACCGGTCCTTAAGAAGAGCATGCGATTCAATCCCCACTCAAGTCCGAGATTTACCTGTTCGTTATTGTCGTTGGGATGAATAGCATCGATCTCAGCCACTAAATCGCCGATGGGAAATTCCGGCAGATTCAAAGCAACACCAATTCGAAAAATGAGCGGCAGGTCCCAGCTGCTGGTTTCATAATAGGCAGGCAGGTATTCATTATCACCGAATTCATCGGGATTCTGATCATGATAAATCCGCAAATTCTTACCAGTATATTGCATTTTATCACCAAAATTGGAAATCGAAGCACCGATCAACAAACGGTTATCATCAGTCCGGTAATGACTCCCGAAATCAATGGCAAAACTGGCGGCTTTACAGTGCCAGATGTTCTGACTTATATATTTTCCATGGAAGCCTATACTGAAATAATTGGTTAACTGCTTAGCGTAGGCAATCCCCACCGCCAGATCGCCGGCAGTGAACTGCTCGCCGGTACCGTCGGGTCGTTCCACGGTTCGTACATCCATCTTACCCATTGAAAGGGAATTAAACGTGAACCCCAAAGTTCCGAATTTCCCCAGTGGCATGGCAAGCCCGGTAAAAGCTGCTTCCGTATCCAGAAACCAGTCCGTATATGCAGCCAGTACTTTAGTGGACCGGAAACCGGCGATAACCGAGGGATTCCAGTAAAGAGCCGACGCATCATTGACGGACGCGACACCAGCGCCCCCCATTCCCATACTGCGGGCGCCTACTCCGATCTTGAGAAACTGCGCCGATGTCGTCCCAACTTTGGAAATTCCGGCAACCACCGGAATGGTTATTAAAATCATCATCAGTAATATGGCTGAGATATAGATCATTTTATAAGTTTTATTGTTCATGCCTGTTCCTATTTAATAACCGCGAACTTACCGGTAAACTCTCCGGCGTTACCGGCATCAACATGGTAAAAATACACCCCTGCGGCTAAATCCAGGCCGTCTTTAGTCGTCAGGTTCCAGGGCTCACTACCGTCATCGGCGGAACTTTCGTGTCGGAGCGTCTGAACATGATCACCACTCATAGTGTAGATCCGGATCGAACATGAACTTGGCAGATGGACAAAATTAATGCGCCGTTCGCCGCGTCCCGAGGCAAGCATCCGGCTCGGTTCCCAGGATGCCGCCGCCACGTAGGGATTCGGAACTACCGCGATTTGGTCTATATTTTCTTTAGCCTTATCCGGATCATCTTGCGCCCCGAAGGTCTTAAATGTAAAGACATCACCGCTGCGGAAAGGCAAATCGATGGCGATTATCGCCGTATCACCCAAGCCCGGTTGAATGGGATCGGCTCCCTCGGGTGAAATGAAATTAATTTTCCAGGTTTCCCGGAAAATCCGACCGTCTTTCAGGTATAGTTGGATATAATCGCCGTCGGTCAGCAGGCTATCCAACCGATCTTCGGGTTCCTTGAGATAGCATCTGACTTTCTTATTGGCGATGACATCCCAGACCTGAAAATTGGTTTCATGCTTAAATGATTGTTTTAGAAATGAACTATCGATAACACCAAAACGAATTTCATAGCGGGTTGGAAAATCTTCGATCCGTTTATCCAGTTTGTCCAACCAGTAATCCCGCATTTCGGCATAGTAAACCAGGTTTGATTTGGCGCCTGGCTTCCAGACCGAAAAGGTGTCATTATAGACCACACCATCATTCTTAACACGGATACGCATGCCGTTAAACATTGGATTGGTATCTTCACTCTTCAATGCCGATGATTCTTTGAAAACCGGTATAGTATCGTAATTAGTCGTTAGTTCAAATAGAGAGTAAACCAGCGTATCCTTGTGGGTCGTATCGTCGAAAGTAATTAAATATTCAGCATCGGTCACCAGCCGTGGATCAATAAAATCCAGTAATATATCGCCGCTGCCCCAACCACTGCGTTTGACAATGCCGTCAGCCGTTTCCGGCGGCAGATATCCGGCGGCGGGGGCGTCGGGAATGACAACGGCGGTATTTAAATCGGTGGTAACATCGCCGTATATATTCTTGAAAATTGTCTTGGTACATTCAGAGGGAAGAATGAACTTTTCCGCCCATCCCTGATCATAGGAAACCACAGCATAATAATAGGTTTTCCCGTTGATCACGTCGGTATCTACATAGGAATGCTGCAAACCGTTATCGCTGCCGAGATAAAATTTGACACCGTCAACATCCACATCGAAAAACCCTTTCACGCTGTCCTGTAAGTCAAAATGAGCAATCGGTTCATAAAAAGTCGCCTCGCCATAACTATTGGTAATGACATAAGTATCGGTAAAGGCTTCCTCGCTGGAGCGGTAGATTCGGTAACCTTCGAAATCGTATCCGCCGGTAGCTGGATCGGCAAATTCATCGTAGGAACTTTCCGCCGCGTCATCCCAGTATAATGTCACTTTACCATCCCCCGGAACCACGGTCAATTTGGGTTTGATCGGCGGCCTGGCAAAATTGTAATTGGCATTGTAAATATCCTGAACAACCGCTTTATTGCGCTTCAATTCATCCAGAGTTTCGCCAAAAACCAATGCCAGGGAGAAGCGTTCCGTATGCTGCGGTGGCATGATAAATGGGCCCGAACCAAACATAAAGGCAATATTGCCGTTCTGGCTGCCGGTATCAAAATGGTAATTGGCAATCCGTTCCCAGATTACTTCGTCATATTGGAATTCCACGCCCTGCCCAATATAAAACGAATCAAAAGCCGTCAGTCCGATCTGGTCGGATTCATCCTTATCGGTTTTATCAAAATTCGGCTCTCCAAAAGTTTGTTTGCCATCACCTTCACCCATGTCCCCGGTTCCAGCGACGCCATCAGCGCCGAGATCGTGCAGATCAGGGTCCCAGTCACCATCGTTATCGATACCGTCGGACCGGCTCTCATCAATCAGATAATTATCAAATCCTGTGCCTGCAATCCAGTCACGATATTTCAAACCGTTATGGACATTTTCATTTTCATCAATAAGCCCGTCAAGGTTGTCATCAATTCCATTAAAAGGTTTCTCGCTGACGGTGGCATTGCGAAGATATAATTGCTCGAATTCGCCAATTTTTACAAACAGGCTATCACCTTTAAAACGGTAAAAAGTATCACTGCCGCCGGATTCAAATGACACCACCCGTCGGCCCCAATTATTTTCCGGCGCCATATTGCTGTAATCGATGATCACAAGATCGCCAGCCAGAATCCGGGGCTGAAAATCAACGCCTGATAAGACCGGCCCCGGTCCCTGGGCGCCGTCACCATCGTTATCGATGCCGTCAAATGGATTACCCGGACTTTCCAGAAAGGCGTAGCCACAATAACCGGTTTTCCAGTTGCCGTCACCCAAGCCGTTGGAATCCCAGGTATAGGCTAAATCAAGGTCCAGATTGTAAAAGGCGTTATCATCATTTGAGTCATTTTGTCCGCCAACACCGGCATCAGCATACATACCAAACACCGCTTTGTTATAGTGGGTCGTACTAACGTTGGTAATGTCATAATGCCAGAAAATAATATCTTCAGCCAATACATTTGACCATTGAAATCCCCGAACTGCCATGCGCATTCCCAGACCGCCGCGTGAGCTGTCGTTTTTATCACAATAGAAAAGCCCATGAAAATCACGGCCGTGGTCCTGGTAATCATCCATCACGAAATAACTTTCCTGGTCGGCATTTGTCCGTTTACCGAAGTAGCCGTTCCAGACATTGTGCCAGCTTGCAGGCTGATCGGGCCAGTATTCCGGCCAGGTGTTGGGATCATCACTCATGGCAATGTAATCCTGATCTGGGTTTGAAAAACCGGGTAAAGGCTGCCAGCCAAATTCAATTCCCGTCGGACCGGATTCATAATGCTCCCGATAACCGCCTTCGACAATGTGGATCGTATCGCCGTTTGAAAGATTGACTTCGGCTGCAACAATCGGATAAATACCATCCATATAAGAATGTTTGCTTCCTCTGGGCCAGACACCGGAAGGCTCCTTGCCCCACCAGGCCACTTCTCCAAAATTCCAAAACAGTGTCTCAACCAGGTTGCCGTTGTGTAAGCCCTGCTTGCGAAACTTCCGGTCACCATGCAGGTCATTGATATTATTCTGTGCGATTGCAGTGGAAAAAACAAATGAAATGCATAGACCAAGGTAGAATGTGCTTCTTTTCATCATATATTTACCTTTATTCCAACGATAACTTGCCGGGGCGGCATGTAGTAATCCGGCCGGGTCAGGAAATCGTTCAAGCGATGGATCGGCTGTTCAGGAACATAAGTCGGGATCAGCGAAGTTGCCGGATCGCCGGTATCTGTAAAAACCTGGGTTGCATTCTTCCGGTCAAACAGGTTCTTGATCTGAGCATAGAGCGAAAACCGGATCTTTATCAGCTGGAAATTATATTTTGCGTTCAAATCCACATTAAAGGTATAAGGCTTACATTCGGAATTTTCAAAAGATGTTCTCTGATTTTGATATTCAGGAGTATAAGGCAGACCGCTACCGAAACTGGCGATGATTCCGGTACCCCAATTCTTCTGGCTCAGGCTTACTGATATATTTAGAGTATGCGTCTGGTCCCAGTCCAATGGAACCGTCTGAATCTCGCTAGCCCGCGGCGGATCCGATTGTTGGTCGTAGAAAACGGCATTGGGATCGGAAGCGTTGCCTTCGGCGATTTGATAGGTATAATCGATAGCCCCGGATAAAATTCCGATCGGGTTTTGGGTTAATGAAACGGCGATGCCACGCACGTTCCCGTAATCCCGGTTAACATACCGGGCATAGCTGTCACCGAGCACATATAATTCATTGATCTGCGTTCCCACCAGGTTGCGGATATCTTTATAATAACTAGTCAATTCCATTACCAGGGTCTGATTCAGCATCTGCTGGAGTCCAACCTGATAGATCGTCGTCTTTTTCGGTTCCAGATCGGCGTTTCCCATGATAGTGCTAAGGGCACCGCCCTGAACCTCAAATTCGGAATTATAGTAGAGATATTCAAAATTGGGTATTTGAAAAAAATGACCATAGGAAATGTGAATTGCACCCTGGTCGGTAATGGGATAGGAAATGCCCAGCCGCGGACTCCACTGCTGTTTGGTGGCGGCTTCTTTAAATGGATTTTCTATACCTTTATATGTTCCTTGTGGATCCCGCAGGTCTTTCGGTACTACACCATCGGGGTCAAAATAATCCCAGCGTAATCCCAGGGTCAGAATGATCCGCAGAAATTCCATTTTATCTTCCACCCATAGAGCAATTTCACGGGGTTTATGTCGATATTGATTGTTGTTGACACTCTCTTCAGGGTAAATCTCGGGCAGCCAGTCGGTCGTACGGTCCAGCCTCAAACTGTATTGATGCAGCCAGAGATTGTTCAGACGATATTCCCAACCAGCCTTCAATTCGTGGCGTCGGTTTATTTGTGAAGTAAGGTTCCATTTAAACGTATTTACCCTTGTATTACGATAAAAATGGCTCATGTCCATACCGCCGGTATAAAATCCAAAACCGAGCCGCCGCAATAATTGGGGACTCACATAACCTGCATCGAAAGGGTCGGCATGAACATAAGATTCATAATTATTATAAAGTTGGTTGAATTTGAAAGTATAAAAAGTACTCTGGCTGATGATATGGGTCAGACTCGTGGAAAACTGATAACGATCCTGATATTGATTTATAATGCCGTCAGGATTGTATTTGAAAAGGTGGTTGTAATCTTTCCAATTACTATTGGAATAGCTACCCTGTAGCTCAAGGTTCAAAGAGGAGAACATTTTTAACGATAGTTTCCCGTTCAGGCTTATTTTTTCATTAGGATTCATCGCCCGGGGTTTACCGTTACCGCTGCGCTGAATAGTCCAGTTTGCCGGATTGGGATCGTCGATATTAGATAAATCAGACGGCTGAAATTCGGATCGTCCGTAAAGATAGCCATCGGAAATTAATTTTCGGGCCGAGACAAAAAAGGATGCTTTTGGAATGATGACCAATGGTCCGGTTAGGGTAAGTTCACCGCTGCGGATACCCACGGGATCAAATTCCCGGATATTAAAAAAAGGTTGATCATGGAGACTCACGTAGTCACCGGAATAAAAATTTGCATTGGCCCTGAAGTGCTCCGTGCCGGTCTTCGTAATAATATTGACAATCCCGGACATGGCCTGCCCGTATTCGGCGCTGAACGTTCCGCTGATCACTTTCAATTCCTGGATCGAGCTGTTTTCGACTTCTACCGCCATGCTACCGTTATAAGGATCGGATACCGAAATACCGTCTATCATGTATGAAACTTCACCTTGTCGACCACCCCGAAAATGACCGTTTACCACACCTGCCTGCAAATTTATTAATTCCTGAAATTCAGTCACCGGCATCTTGCTGATCTCATCTGACCCGATCACTGTCATGGTAGAGGTCCTGTCCCGTTGAATATCCGGTCGCCGTCCCATAACAATCACTTCTCCCTGACCTTCCAAAACCGTTTGCTGCAACTGGAAATCTTCGGAAGTGGTGAAATCGGTATGAACCGGAACGTCATTCAACTGGACTTCCCGGTAACCGATCATGGATATTTTTAGACTGTATTTCCCGGGTGGAACATTCAAAATAACGTAATAACCATTCAGGTCCGTCGCAGCGCCTACACTAGTTTCCATCAGGATCACATTAACACCGGTAAGCGGAGCTCCGGTCTCGGCGTCAGTAATATACCCTGCAATTTTTCCGGTTATTCCGGCATAAAGTACCAACGACAATCCAAGAATGGTAAAAAGGATAAAAAAAGGGCTTCGAAGTTTCATCTCTTTCAACCGCTATTAATCAAATTTAAGCTGCAGCTCCCGCAAATGGGAGCTGCAGCTTAATAGGTAGTTTATTTGAAAAGAACCATTTTGGCAACCTTAGAAGTCTGCCCGGTGGTCAGTTTATAGAAATAAATGCCGGAAGGTGCAGGACGATTCTCGCTTGTCACCCCGTTCCAAACAACTGAATGATATCCCTGCTGTAAATTTTTATTTACCAGAGATTTCACATGCTGTCCAAGGACATTGTACACATCCAGTCTAACCTGAGACTCGGCCGGAATCTGAAAAGAAATAGTCGTTGACGGGTTAAATGGATTCGGTACATTTGGATAGAGTTTGAAATCCGTAACAGTTAAAGGTATATCATCATCGATGGCTGTACTATGTTGTTCTGAAAGAACAACGCCACGATACATAAAGTATTTTTCAAAACCGGGATCAACCCACTGTGTGCCCCACCAATTCGGTGCATAATCAGAGATATTAGCGTCATAGGCATCGGCGCTTGAATAATCCAGATCCCAGATACAGGCGCTCAGCATCACCGTATCACCAACCTGATATCCGAAATCAGCCGTATGGACTACAATTTCAATGCTGTAACCCGCATCGGGTCCATTGGTTTCGGTATGGGTTACTGTTCCAGTTGGCTCAAAGGATGCTCCTTCGGCTGCTCCGGTCGGTACATTCGCATTGGTCTCAAATACAATACTGTCGCCTTCCGTGCCGCTGAAATACATAGCCTTGATTTCCATCCGTTCGCCACCGCCTGGAATTTCACCGTAAT
>JADHWC010000049.1 GCA_016783665.1 Fidelibacterota bacterium
TGGTTGTCAACGAAATTTCCAGTTGTGCCAATGAGAAGATACCGAGTGTGAATAACACGTCGTGGATCAATGCTACAACCGCTCCGATGGCAAAGCGAAACTGGAACCGGATGGAAATATATACACCAATAACGAAGAGCGCCGAAATAATTGCCAGAATTGCCGTGCTACGCAATTCCTTTCCGATTTTCGGACCAACCTGATCGGTACGTCGTATATCGAATGTGTTTCCTTCCAAAGAACGCAGCCCTTCATTTACCGTCGCAGGTAAATTTTCAATGGTTTCGTCCTGGGCAACCCGGATCATGAATTCATTTAATCCCGCCGATTTCTGAATGATGCTGTTCTGTAAGTTCACTGTTGCCAGCGCTTCTCTGATTTCAGCAGTGCTGGTCTCTTTGCTGAACTGCACCTGAATAAGCGTTCCGCCGGTGAAATCGATACTGTAATTCAATCCCCTGATCAGGAAAATGGAGACAATGCTGATCAATAAAAAAATTACGGAACCAGTAATCGCGTTTTTACTGAACTTGACGAATTGAATATTGGTCTCTTTAAAAAATCTCATTTTTATAATTCCCGAAGTTTATATACTTAGTGTTTTTAATACTTTACGGTCGGTTCTGTAATTGTAAAAAGTCCGTGTCACAAAAATAGCCGTAAACATACTGGAAAGAATACCCCAGAATAGAGTCACGGCAAATCCCTTTACCGGACCAGTTCCAAACTGCCATAAAATCAATGCCGTTAGCATAGTCGTCACGTTTGCATCCAGGATTGTTCTGAATGCCCGGCTGTAACCGGCATCGATAGCGGCTCGAACTGTCTTCCCTCTTTCCAGTTCTTCCCTTATGCGCTCGAAAATCAGAACGTTTGCATCGACGGCAATACCCACAGTAAGGATGAGACCGGCAATACCCGGTAACGTCAATGTTGCGCCCAGCGTTGCCAGAATTGCCATAACAAAAACAATATTTAATACTAAGGCTAAATCGGCAAGTAAACCGGAACGTTTGTAATAAAGCACCATGAAACCGATTACGAGAAGGAATCCGATAAGACCGACTTTTGTTCCAATATTGATAGAATCTCTACCCAGAGAAGGACCGATCGTTCTTTCTTCGATCACATCTACTGGCGCAGGCAGTGCGCCGGCACGCAGTATTATGGCTATATTTTTTGCCTCTTCCATATTTTCAAGACCTTCGATATAGGCTGATCCATTGGGGATTTTGACATTGATTGATGGAGCCATATAAACCTTATCATCCAGTACGATGGCGAGAAATTTGCCTATGTTCGATCCGGTCAAGCGCGAGAAAATTCTTGCGCCCTCGTTGTTCATATTGATATTGATAATGGGTTGACCGGCGGATTTCGTCTGAGCGCCGCCAATGGAGGCGGTGGCTTTTTTGATATATTTTCCCTGTATACCGGCTTCGCGATTCAAGTGGTACAGTAAAAAGTAGTTTTCCGTTTTTCCCCTTGAGCTTGTGATTCGTTCGGGTTTTGCCGACCAGAGGAATTTCGAGTCATAAGGTAGTAGCTTTTCCACATCCGGATCTGAGAGAATTTTCTTTACGGTGTATAAGTTGCGCTCCGGCACGCCGATGGAGTTATGAACATTTCGCAGCAACGATGAGAAGGGCTTGTCAGCAAATAATTCCGCATCAACTACCAGTGCGCTGTCGGTTGTGTCCCCTTCAATATCCATATCTGCTTCAGTAATGCCCAACAGTTCATTTACACTGACCGCTTTATCTCTAGATTCTTTTATTGCAACGGTTGTGTCCTCTTCCGTGGATACCGGCTGAATCGCGTCCTTGCGCCCCGTCTTTAAATAGTTATCCACCGAAGCGATGAAGGATTGTGTAACCTGAGGATCTTTGAGAAGAATAAATTCGAGCAGAGCCGTACTCTGGATCAGATTGCGGGCGCGTTCAGGGTCCTTGATACCGGCAAGTTCAACAATGATACGATATTGTCCGGCTTTCTGGATGGTTGGTTCGGATACGCCGAACTGATCCACGCGGTTGCGGATAATCTGCAACGCACGCTGCATGGCGTCTTTGGATTCACTTCGTAATTCTGCAACGATTCCACTGTTTTTAAATTTTTCCATATTAGGGAAATGGCGAATTAGTTTGAACTCTTCCGCTTCTACATTGCGGAGGAAGATATTGAAGAAATCTTCATTGGTAGCTTTATATTCATCTGTTGTGTTATTTAATATGGTGTAAAATTCAGGTGTTTTATTGGTGGCGAGTGTTTCGGTTAGTTTGGGAAGATTGAGTTCCAGCACTACATGCATACCACCCTGAAGGTCCAGACCGAGCCTGATGATACGATTTTCATAATTTTCATTAGTTCCGTCAGATCGCATTGCCTCCAGTTTTTCCGGCGAAAAGCTGTTGTAAGCAACTGTCCAGTAAAGCGAATATGTCGCTAAAAGAATCGCCATCCCAATAATAATGAACCGAATGTTTGTTTTTTTAAACATGTATTTGTACCTCTATATGAACGATTTCCGGTTTAGAAAAAAGCGGTTGAATTTAATTGTGAGACGAACTCAATGTCAACGAAAAAGCCGGGAATGTAATTAAATAAAGAATGGAGGAGATACTAAAAAATTATTTATTCAATGGAAATGAAAATTCGGGATAATTCCTGCCCCTTTTTAACGACAACCACAGGATAAATATTCCCATTTCCATTAAGAGAGTACTTCTTCCAGCGTAATGTGTTGGTGTCGATCATGTAATTTCGATCTTCACCCTTATTATATCCATTAGGTGGGACATAACCTTTCAAATTGACTTTATAATGAGCGGGAATCATTTTTTCGTGGAGAACATTCAAAATTCTCAGCTTATCACCACGCTTGACTTTGAGCATCTGCCTGTCAACAAACGCCTGTTTCTTTCCGTTTACTTCAATCAGATAGGTGAATGATTGGTTATCAACGACATCAACATTCAGTATTATTTCACCGATTAATCGATTGTCTTTGCGAACCAGGATACGGGCAGGAGTATTGATAGTAAGACTTTTCTGAAAGTCCTGTTCATCCCCTACACCAAGAATATCACAGCTGAGTCCGCGGTTGTAGTTGGATTCAATATGGGTAATCTTGATTATATCGCCTTCCAGGAGATTTAAGGTGTTTTTATCGTCTATTACCATGGGGACATTGTCGTTTATAGATACGAGCAGATAAAGCAGGCGCGGTGCTTCATAAATAATGGCAGGGTGTTCCGGCTCAACGTTAAAGAGTTTCAGAAACTCGTTAATCACATAATTGTGATATCGAATTTTGAGTTCCAGGTCTTTGAGGTTTTTTGATGTTTCAATACCGAATGCGGGAATTCCAAATTGGGTTAGGGCAAAATATGTAGCGGATTTTTTCTGCTCGGGAAATTTTGTGTCGGAAATCAGTGTGCGAGTGTTCATAAAGTGGAGATGATGATCAGGATTGCTGATTCTCCGGTTAACTTTTTCAAGAACTTTGTGCGCAATCTGTTCGAGATGAATTGTATCCTGTTCAATTAAATATTCGGAAGCATCGGCGATGATAGATTGACCGAAGCGACGGGGATTTCTGTTCTTATCGATATACGTATTGCTGTAAAATCCCCAACCATCATGGAGATTTAGAAACAAATCGGATTCTCCCATCAGTTCTTTGATAATCTCAACGATTTGATCGTCAATATCTTTTGGTTTATCGCTGTCGAAGCGACGGTTCATGTCACCGTTTACACCACGTTTGTTTTTGATGATAGAGTGAAAATTTGCACGGGGAATGACGATTAGATTGCCTCTTTCCAGAACCAGATTGGGATAGAGATCTGCGGACAGAAACCCGCCCGGTTCATCTCCCTGTATGCCTCCCAGAATGAAAATCGTATTGCCGTCAAAGCGGCCATAAAGCCGGTAGACGTCCAACTGATTTGGGGTGTTTTTAAAATAAGTAAGATTTTCTCGATAGGGTCGTTCTTTTGGAGCGGAGTAGATAATCTGGCTGAAACAGAAAATAATAAACGCGACGAATATAAGAGATTGTCTTTTCATTTTATTCTGATGCTGCCCAGGTTTCTGATAATATTTTAAATGTTGCCGGATCTTTAAGATGACCAGTTATCAGGAGCGTTTTTATGCCGCGATCCCGGTAATTTTCAGACCAATAATTCTGCCGGAATGATACGCTCCACCGATATTCCGCCGGGCTTGTTATCTGGATGTTTGAAATCTGAACATCGATCTGTTTTGTCCTTGAGAAAACACTTTTTTTGTACCGACGCCAATCTTCTAATGTGTTATACTCGGATGCTGAAAAAGAAGAATCATAATAGCTGATGAACTGCTCGATATTTGCCATTTCCCAGGAATCAACCCAGGATTTTAGGAATTTTTGAATGGCGGACTTTGCAAAAATTCTCGGCTCTGAAGATGAGAATGTTTCGCTGACAATTTTCCAGGTCGAATCAGACCATAACAGGATCAATTTTTTATTTCCCCGGCTGAAAAACTTGGGGCATAGATATTCCTGCTGAAAAGAGATGTGTGTTTCGTGATCGGACTGTAAGATCCAGATTTGACCGGCGGTTACTTTTTTCCAGTTATATAGATGCTCTATTTGTTTTTTAGTGGATATATGATTTGATAAGTTGCTCCTTGATTGAGATCTGAAGTGCGGGGAATAATATTGCGCATACCGTTCCATATTTCCCTTTTCCCAGCTGGATAGCCAATTCTGAAACAGGGAGTCCGTCACGGGAAATTTTTGATGATACGGCGAATCCCCGTTATGATACAGACTATCGAAGATGATTACTGGAGTGTTTTGAAGTTGAATGAAATTACTCAGTTCCATCAGATTACCATTTCCGAGCGATATGCAGCCCTCGGTCTGCCGGTCGACAATTTCTTCGTCTCTACCGTGTATCCAGATATTCGAGCCGTTATGATTTTTAATTTTATCTATCAGGTTAGGATAATTAAGAACAAAAGCGATGGGGCCGTATTTATCTGTTAGTTGGCTTTCGGGAATGGAATTAATAATGTCATAAATGCCTTCGGGGGTCTTTTGATCACCCTCTTTTGCTTTTTCGCCGTCAACTTTCCCGGTAGTAATTCGAAAGGTGTCGAGAACCTGAATTGTTCCGGGATCATTGCTCGTTAGGACAAGTAGCGTTTGCCGGGCTTTATCAACCAACAGCACATTTCCGGTAGAATCGGCGGAAACGTTATAAAAAAATGATTGAAGTTCACCGGAATAAGCTGCCGAAGTGCATACCGCGTATAACGCTATCAGTATCCAGAACGTCCTGTTATAAAGTGAGTTTTTCAACATTTTTAATATATTCATTTTCAACTAACTTTCAAGTTAGGTAAATATGAAAATATTTAAAAGGATAAATCATCGCTTCAAAGATTGTGAGATGCCTCGCAATAATGATGAAGCCATAAGAATTCGGACGATTATATTGGAAAGCGGATAGGGGGTTATATGATAAAGCAGGCGAAAGAATTGAAATGTTATCTGCGATTTAAGAATCCAACCGCATAATGGTTTTAACTTGCTGTTTTGTATCGAATGCAGTGTGGGATAATCTAAGAATGATAATCCATAAAGAGATTCAAATTCCGGGTGTTTTTTGACCAGATACGGGACAACGGTTTTTCCAAACTGTTCAATTGTGTCCAGCGCTTTCCGGAAAGACCGGTAATGATGATGGATTACCTGTATTTCCGGGGAATAGAATAACCCGCCGGGATATTTGTTCCAGAGGCGGTAGGAATATTCGGTATCTTCGCCGCCATACGTCGTTATTGAGTCGTCGAACCAACCGGTTTGATCAATTGCATTCTTTTTAACTGATGTTGCACCAAAAATAAACGCCTGAAAAGGCAGCGGACTGCCGAATGGATATCGCGCCACTCCTCTTTTTGCCTCATAAAGGTATCTCTGATATTTATCATATCGGTTTTTTAGGGAAGTACACAAACAGCTCACAACACCAATGACCCGATCCTTTCGGAGTAAATTTAAATGTTGTTGAACATAATTTTTCGGAACTTCCATATCGGCATCCAGGAAGAACAAAATTTCGCCGGTTGAATGGCGAATTCCTGTGTTTCGAGCTGCCGATAATCCCCGATTCGATTCGTGCGTGTGAACTTGAAAATTACCGGGAAGAGATAGCTTTTTCAGAACGTCTGTTGTGTTATCCGTAGATCCGTCATTTACGATATGGACTTCAATTTTTTTTCGGGGATAGCTTAGCCGAAGTATAGATGACAGACATACAGAAAGGGTGGTCGCGGAATTATAGGCTGATATGATAAAGGATATGACAGGTTGATATTTTTCCATCATGCGTCTTTTAAGATAATATCTTCGAATTTGGAAACAGACGATTCCCATGAGAATTGATGAACTGTTTTCAGTCCTTGTTTCGCAAGCTTTTCCCTGCGGTGAGCGTCCTGAAGCAATTGGTTCAATTGTGAAATTAGTGTTTTCCTGTCCCCGATCGGAGCTAGCAGCGCATTGACGTCATGAATCAAATACTCCATCACGCCGCGATTTCGATAGGCAACAATTGCGCAGCCGCATGCCATTGCTTCCATTGGTGGTAGTGGCCAGCCTTCCCAGAAACTCGTATGTAGAAATATTTTAGTGCTATTATAGAGGAATCTTAGTTTTTCTAATGTCGGGCGAATTTCCAACTTTATCCAAGATGGTATTAAGTGAACAGGACGACGCGCTGTAACCATAGTAACATTCAAGTTCGGCTGTTGTTTTTTTAATGTTTTTAAGACTGCAAGTGCTTCATTTGCTCCTTTGATTCGCGCCGGATGGTAGAGCATCATAATATCAATTGGTCGTTCATTATTTCCGGACTCAATGAAAAAATCATTGTCATTTATTGCATTACCAAGTGGTCCCTCCGCATGTTCACCAATAGCTGATAATTGATCAATTATCCACTGTGATATGGTGATTTTTATAAGGGGAAGATGATATGTTGACAATATTCTTTTAGAGTTTTTAAAATAAGTTTCAAAGCTTTGCAAAAAGTAAAATTTCCGACCGCACACTGTCGGTAATTTATATACTTGTTCTACAGTTTGCCAGCCAACGGCAATAACGGCATCTCCGTTGGGAATATACTTTGCTCTGATTCTTTTTATCACCAGAACTTTAACAGTCGGATCCGGGGTATAATATAAGTTCCGTTCTGTGCCAAATAGCGCATCGTATCTTTTGACAACCTGTTTTTTAAACCTGTATAAAAGATTTATCTGTAATTGCTCCGGATAGACCAGAGTAATATCATGTCCTTTTCGTGACAGCTGGTTGGCATATTCATGGACGACTTTCACGCCTCCCATGGGAATAGATATGAATCCGGGCAGGATGAATGTAATTTTTAGTTTTTGATTTTTAATTTTTAATCTAAGATTTGTCATAAATATAAAATCTCCAACCGAAAATTTTTAAATTTCCGATATCCTATATGACTTTAAATTTAATTCCTCACACTTCAAAATTAAATTTTCTATATAAGACTTATTTATCTGATAATGTTGTGCATTTGAATCAACGGGACAATGAGCATATAAAATTAATATCTCGTCATTTTCGCTTGCTCTTTCAAGTGCATTATAAAGCATGTCTTCGCTAATTTTAAATTGTTTATCAATACCAAGACCGGCTACTATTTGTGATTTGTTTTTCTTAATGAAAATTTCACTAATATCTTCTACATTCACAGTTAAGGGTTTTACCTGTTCCAGGGTTACACATCTAAGAACTTGGAATTTTTGAAGTAAATACTGGTCTAATGAATCGTTATGCATTCCTCTGGGATAAGTAAAAGAGGTCGGGGAAAGATTATTCTTATTCATAAAGTTCAGAGCCGGTAAAATTTCAACGTTGTAATATTCAGCTAAGGAGTAATGTGTGAGATAATCAACAGCATTTATATGGTTCCACCCATGACAACCGATTTCAAAACCCAGAGAATCCAGTTTTCTGAGGTTGTGAATTTCAGATGATGAAAGAGAATGAATTTTTGATATAAAAAATGTTGCATTGAAATCACTTAACTTCAATAAATTAGACAGTTTATACCATTCATTAACATACACATCATCAAAAGTTAAACACACCCCACCTTTCGGTTCAGATATATCATTATTTAAAAGAGAGTCACAATTATTAAGAGCAATTAATAATATGAATAACAGAAATATTCTCTTTATTATCGGCATTATTTTTTTATCTTTCTGTTCAATATCTATAGACTCAGCAATGAATATAAAATCTTTAAAGACATATTTTGATCGGGCTGAGAGTTTAGCGTCTTCTTTCTTGCAAAAAAAGCATATTTTAGATAGCATTTCGAGGAAACATCAATTGTAAAGTATTTGGGTGGTTTTTTTAGTCAAATTTTCTTTCAATATATACTCCTAACCTGGACAAGCCAGAACCAAAAAATGACAAATATTTTATAAACGCAGAGGCGCCCCGATACGGTCATACTTCCCTACGGGGCAGGCAGAGGACGCAGAAAATTATTAAATGTATAACAAACATGTATCCAAACCGAAACTGCTGACACATTTAAGACAAACACTTTTTGGAAAAAGTTTTCTGATAAATTCTGCGTACCTTAGCGATCTTTGCATCTCGCGTGTTAAAATCTTCTTTACCATGTTTAATATTTTCAAGGTCCCACCCCCAAGTATTTTTCATAATATTGATACAACTCTTTAACAACATTCCGATAATCATGATGTTTCTCTACCCATTCCCTGCTTACGATCTGTTTTTCCCGGAGCAATTCTTTTTGTTCAATCAATTCAATTAGTTTCTCTTTTAAATTTTCCCCATTGGCGTTTACGAACGGGTGGTCTGGTATGAAGGATTCGTAGGTTTCGTTTAATGATGTGACACAAACCAGACCCATTGAAAGCGCTTCCAGGGAATTCATTCCATAGCCCCAGGTCAGCGCGCCAACCTGATCGATGTAAATGTCCGATTGACGCTTCAGTTCCAGAACCTTTGAATGAGCTGTGTTTTCAATGAAAATAAAACGAATACCGTGACTCTTTTCCAATTCTGTACATACCTGAATAATCAGGTCTGAGCCTTTTACTTCCCGGTTCGTGGTGGCATGGCAGATTGTTATGGGATCATTGATCTTGTCTCGAACACGAAACGATAATACGTCGTATGGCAAAAACAGGTAGTGAATATTCGGATGCCGGTACATCAGATCCAGTTCATTTGTCAGATTTAAATCGGCGATTTGGTTCATTTCGGGTATAACTCCCCGGGTCCGCATATCCTGTCCGTGATAGTGACAGACGATTTTTTTCCCGGAGGCTTTCATTTTTTTTGCGAATCGGGCATCACGATAAAAATCAGTTCCCCACTCGAAATGGTAAACGTCAAAATCTTCGAGATTATATTCTTTGATTGCCTGTTCGATTTTTGGGGACCATAGTTTTTCCCGCAGAGCAAACAATTTTTTCTGCCATTGCGGTGGATCCCAGGTTGGTGGATTACCGCCGATATCTTCATTCGGCGCTTTGCCATCCGCTACCCGCCTGAAAATAAGTCGTGATTTTATGTACCAGGGTTTTGCGGCAACCAGAGGTAAATTCAGCAAGATATCATCTTCGTACCCGGCAGCATTCTTGAAAAAGGTCACAAAACGGCAGTGGTTTCCGTTCAGCTTATGGGCTTTCCGCCAGTAGGACAATGTTCCGACAGTGTTCTCAGGCGATATGTAGAGTATTTTTAGCACATCAGAACCTGTTCATAAATTTTAAAAAGCGGTTCTTTCATTTTCGACCAGTTAAATTGTTCGCGGACGGCTTGCCGTCCCCGTTCTCCCATTTGTTGCATAATTTCCGGATGGCTGAGAAGGTCAATGATAATGGCGCCCAGATTTTCGGCTGTCGGAGGATCTACCAGCATACCACTGCCTGTTTGTTCAATATACATTTCGGTTGATGGAACCCGGCAACCGAGCACCGGAATTCCCAAACACATAAATTCGAACGGCTTGATTTGAATAGATCGTTTAAAGGATTCATTTGGCATCATTGAAGAAAGACCCAGTGTCGCGAATTGTATCAATTCAGGAATATCGATATAAGGTACAGGCGGACGAAATTCAACCGATTTTTCTAAATTATTATCACTGACTATCTGATCCAGTTGTTCTTTATACCACTGTTGAACGCCGCCGATGATTAGCAGTTTGGCATCAGGGAATTTTTTACTGATATAAACCATACTTTCAACCATTACATGAATATTCCTTGCGGGCGCTATCTGACCGTGGTATAAAATTACCGGTTGATTTTTTGGAACATATTGTTGAGGTATTTTATCAAACATATCAACGATGGGATAATTATAAATAAGTGAGATGCGCTTGTGAAACGGCTTGAATCCTTTTGCTACCCAGGGGGTCACTGTAATGATATGATCCGTAAAGTGGGAACAGCTCCACTCTAATGCCTGGGCAACGACTGCAGGAATGAATGTGATTAGTTTCGACCGGCGTGTGAATTCTGTGAAGTAGTAATAGATCGTTTCGTGGGCGTCGTAGATAATTTTTCTCCTGTACTTATATTTGAGGATGAGTGCAAAAGGCAGGAATTCAAACTCATGAATATGGTAAAGGTCTGCCTGAAGCTCGCGAGCGATTTTATAGGCTCGAAAAAGATTTCGGAAAAAGCGAATTTCCCGGAATAAATGAAACCGAATACCAGGATATAAACCCGGATCAAAACGATTTGGAGCGATCACAGAAATTTTTTGGTACCTTTCCGATAAAGTTTTTACCTCTTTGTAGAAAATCCGATCGTCTGTGGGATTATGACCGATAGTAATGTGACAAATGTGTGTGGACTTTTTCATTGTTTTTATCTAAAGGGCAGCAGAATCTTTAATGATGCGAGTTCTTCTTTCTTGAAGAATCCCAGCAAGCGCAGGATTATCGGCAAGAGTATAACAATCATGATTCGCATAATAATTGATAAATCAAGGCTATAACTGATAAAACCAGCGGTCAGAGATATAATGAATAAGAGAATTATCCGCTTGTAATCATACGGTACTTTAAACAATCGTTGGGATACCGTAAGGGTTGAAACTGCAAGAACGATATATCCGATCGCAGAAGATATAGCTGAACCGACCAGTCCCCAAATTGGAATTAGTAAAAAGTTAAATAGAATGTTTGCTCCGGCTGCAACAAGAGTAATATATGCTAAATAGCGGGTCTTTTTTTCAAAATAGATACCCGGTAAAAATACCTGGTTAATCCCAAAGAAAACATATCCGAGCAGAATAAAGGGCACCATGGATTCACAGCCTTGAAATTCAGGGCCGATCAGATAAACACTGCCCACTTGGAAGTTAATGATTTCGTGCATGAAGACTGTTAACACAACCCAGAAACTGAGAGCCACCAGCACAAAATAGGTCAAGACTCTCGAAAAAAGCGCTCTGGACGATTCCTTTTTTCCGGCTTTTATAAAGAAAGGTTGCCAGGCATAGTAAAATGCGGTTGATATCAGCAGCATAAAAATACCCAGTTTATAACCGGCGCTGAATATTCCCACTGCATCGAGTCCCATAAAGTGCTGAACAATATAGCGGTTCAGCATTTCCATGGCAGCTGTCGCCAATCCAACCGGAACGAAGGGCAAACCAAAAAGCATCAGGTCTTTGGCAACATTCCCGGAAATGGTGATTTTAACTTTTGAAACAACGACTACATACAAGACCGCGGCGGTCAGACAGGATGCGATGACATTGCTCTGGAAAATACCGACAATTCCGGTTTTGAGAAATACGACAAAATATATATTCAATGCAAGAGTCACAATCACATTGATCAGGCGGACGCCCATAAAAAGCATTGGTTTTTCTTCCAGTCGCAACAAAGCAAAGGGCACTCGTCCGATACAGTCGAAAAACAGGATTGCCGCTGCAAACTTCATTAATATTGCATAATCAACGGAAGGCAGTAGCAGCTGGCTTAATGGTTTGTTCAGAACAAAGATAATTCCACTGAATAAAAGGCTGCTTCCCAGCGCCATCCAGATGGCTGTTGACAGCACCCTGGTTTTTTGCGTTGGATCAGGATCTTCACCGTAATGCCGCATTAAAGCCGAGTCCAGACCATAATTGTAAATATGATTCATGAAGGCGGTAAAAACAAAAACCAGCACCGCCAATCCATAATCTGACGGAGATAGTACATTTGTATAAACCGGTAGAAGCAGAAAAGTGACAAGGCGGGTCATGATGGTTCCGAATCCGTAAACCAGAGTTTGTTTTGTCAGTGATCTGATATTATGTGTCATTTATTGTAATGCTAATGCTATTTAAATTTATTTATCAAAATACTTCAATTTTTGTTCAATTATTTATTTTTGACAGCTGTACAAAATTTCTTTTCAAATACTTTACGGATCATACCCTTGCCGTTCAATTGTTCTTTAAACCGGATCAGTGAATGGCTGGGAGTTAAAGGATTAGGCGCTTCGGGCAATTGGGATACGCCAAAGTCCAGAATATCAAACCCCGTTTTTTTACCCCATTTGATCGATTCCATAACCTGAAGCGAGGCCGGCTGCAGCTGGGCGTATTCATAATTGATCATGTTGTAAAAAATAATTGCAACCCGATTACTTGCTGTAAAATTGAGTGTTCCACCAACGGGAACATCACCGGAATACATCATCAGCAGGTTAAAATATCCCGGAAACATCTTATCCAGTTTAATAATTTCGTCCAGAGAGTGTGTCGGTTTTATGCCATGCCGGGCTTTATTCTCGACTAAAATGGGATAAAACTCGTCAAAATTTTTATTCCATTCAAAGCGGATGTTATTCTCTTTGATAAGGCGCCGGTAATAACTTTTCGAGCGTTTTTTACGGCGAAATATCTCCCGGTAAATGCTATCAATACTTCCTTTCAAATCGATAATACTGAAAATGTAGTGCTCGATGATTTGATATCCCCGCCAGATCAGGGCGTATTCAAAAGTCTCATTTTGATTTTTAAAGTACGATAGAGGTGTTGGAATAAAAAATGTACTATCGAATCTATTGGAGATGCAGTATTCTTCAAATGAATCGATGATCTCTTCAACTTCCGAATAGTAAGGATTTTTAAACACAAATCCTCCAAAACTGGCGCCGGGGTGGGAATGGAGTATTGTTTCCCCGTTTCGTTCTACTATCGCTGCCGGGAACAGGGCAACGATATGACCGTTTTTTTCAAATATTAACGAATGGTCGTCAAAGGTTCTGCCGATGTGATAGCTCAGAAAGTTTCGATAATGAAACAGATTGCCGTTGTTCGAAGTCCTGACAAATCGATCCCATCGTTCCTGCTTGTCTGCTGTGTAACGATATATATTCACTAAGATGCGACTCCTTTTATTGCTGCGGAAATTAGTGTTTATGCCCCATAAATGCAACTACGCGGAAATGTTGCAATACTATATTTTATTTTGAGAATTTATTATAAAATCAGAAGGGTATCAATTAAATGCAGATTGCCTCATGAAGTTGAATATTTTGAACGGTCACAGCTTCGCTTTTCTATTTGTTCATGACGATAATGATAAAATTCATTATTTTTTATCTATAGCATTTATTGGTTTTTATTCATTGCTGCTTGCACAAGTTTTTCAATCGAATCAAGCACCATTAATTCAACCTGTCCGCGTGGTTTTTTGGCGTTTTCAATTAGCTTTAAACTTCTTTTCCGCCAGCGTTTTGAGGTGTTTTTATTCTCATAAATATATTCTACCGCTTCAAGTCCTATTTCCGATATTGCCGCAAGGTCTTCCGACATCGTTACAATCTCTTTCAGTATCGGCGAGCGTTGGATAATTCCCAATAGCTTTTCATGATTTCCGAGCCATAACTCAAGCCAATATTTTATTTCTTCCGCCCGGGATTTTTGCGGGTTTTCAATAAAATCATCGACTATTTTACTAAAATTACGCGCAGTCAGCGACTCCGGTCTTGCCGCATCGACAATCCTAGTTAATGGTGAATAGGAAGTATATGTCACCCCCTGGTGGTGCCGTTTATAAAATTTGACCTGCTGTACAAGATCAACAAATGTTTTTAAAGCAGAAATATCCTGATCATTCGTCAGTCTCCGGAGCATCATCTCATAGTTTTTAATATGATTTAATCCCAATTCTTCAAGCCGGAAACTCATATTTTGTGAGCGGCGGTACATATCTTCAACGTCCCGGATACTCTGAGATGACCAGAGGCGTTCCGCAATAGCGGCTGTCCGCGGCCAGATGCGGGAATCGACGGTTTCATATGTAACCAGTTCGCCCCAGCTGGTGGCTTCGCCGCCGAGAATTCTTTTTTGCTCTGCTTTGGTGAGAGGAGCATTTTCCGGAATTGGATCGTTCAGATAATGATATTCGGCAGACTGAATCAGATCGATATAATATCCGTTTGATAAAATGCCCATATAGCCCTGTTGCGCGGATTTGATCAGTGATTCATGTCCCCGCCAGGAATGGATCACAATATTTGTTGGTAATGTAGGTTGAAATATTTCATCCCAGCCGATCATTTTTTTATTGTATTTAGTAAGAATCTGCAGAATGCGTTTGTTAAAGTGGGCCTGTAAGGCGTGGTTGTCGGGAATGTTATTGTCTCGCATAAATTGTTGGATCTGTTCGTTGGCATTCCAGTGCTTTCCGTTATTTTCATCTCCGCCGATATGGAGATAATCATCTGGAAATAACGCTGCCATTTCACCGAAGAACTTATCCAGGAATTCATAGGTGAATTCATTAGCGGGATTCATGGTTGGGTCTTTAATGCCCCATCCGCGCTCAATTGTGTATGGTCCCGGAGCGCTTCCCAATTCCGGATAGCCAACCAGCCAGCTGGTCGAGTGAGCCGGGACATCGAACTCGGGAACTACCCGTATTCCACGGTCGGCGGCATAGGCAATAATGTCCTTAATTTGTTCTTTGGTATAATAAAAACCGTCGGATCCCATCTCATGGAGTCTAGGCCAGCTTTTGCACTCAACCCGAAATCCCTGGTCATCAACAAGATGCCAGTGGAACACGTTCATTTTTACGGCAGCCATACCATCAAGATTGCGCTTTATAACTTCGACAGGCATAAAGTGGCGACTGACGTCGATCAGGAGACCGCGCCACGGAAATCGCGGGGCGTCATTAATAGTTATGGTCGGGAAATAGTATCCGTCCTTATCAACGGATAACAATTGTAAAAAGGTTTCCAGTCCGCGCAGTGCGCCAATGTCTGTTTCAGCCTTTAATTGCACTTGCTTATTTGTAATAATGAGTTGATAAGATTCATCTTCGAACAGTTTTAATTCTCCGGTGCGCAATAAGGTGATAACCATCTGTGGTTCGGAGGAATTGGTTTGAGCGGTTATAAAATCCTGAGGCAGGAAGAGTCCGGTTCGTCCCGCCAGACGGCGCAACATCCGTGTCGCGGCTTTATATAAGCGGGAGTTTGTTTTTCCTTCTACTGAAAGACAAAATGAATCGTCCAGTCTGAACTTGCTTCCATTCAGGATGATTTCCCGGGGAACCGGCATCAGATTCAATGTACTCTCGGATGACGCCTGGATCGGATGATAAATCATTACGGTAAAAATACAAATTATTATAATACGGATGGTACTTTTTTTCATGAATAATCCTTTTTTAAAAAATTTTTAAAACATACGATCCCACGGCGGCAGTATGATCGGTTTCTGTTTCAGCACATCCAGAACATTCTGCGGCAGGAAATGTTTGAGAATCACCAGCCGGAACATATATTGGTCAAACCATTCGTCGGTCATGGCTAAATAACCATCATTTCCGGCGTCTGGTCCCCAGCTGTTTTCCAGCAGCCATTTTGTAACTGTTCCATCGTTAGTTGTGTCGATTCCAACCAGAGACATCCCGTGAGTTGAACCGCTCTCATAGCTTAAGATTCGTTCTTTCTTGGTCATGTTAAATGATACGCCATAAACGGATTCGTAGTCGTATAGATCAACCGCTAATAATCCCTTTTCCCGATCCAGGTGCTTGCCGACATCACAGGAAAAATACATCGGTTCATCGGCGAGAATAGATTGTTTAGCGAATTTTTTGATTTCTTTAGCCGGTAGATTGATAAAGGTCCAGTTCTGGCTGTCCCAGCGGTTGCGGTCGTATTCAATTTCATAGAGTTTGAAATATTCGCGGGATGGATCATCCATCAGCATAACGTAATCGCACAACGGCGTTTCGACAACTTCGTAATAAAAATCCAGGGGTGTATAGGTTTTGCCTATAATGAGGCTGTCATTGGCGTCGGTGTAACGCCAGGTAAATTCCGTCGTCGGTGTTCCCAGGGATATTATCAAAATACGGTAAATATCGGATAGCATCTCAAGCTTCTTTTTCCGTATATATTTTTCGCTTTTGCCACGGGCGTGCCACTCGCGGATTTGCATTCCCTGTGAGCGGATTTTCCGGCGAACGAGCCGCCGCATCATCGATGTGTTTTCGCTGTTATAGGATTCGGGCATAACATCTTTGGGAACCAGCCCATATTTTTCAACGAGACTGGGCATCATATTCCATACGCCGCCATCACCGACGGGGCGTTTAAACAGCCACTGTACTTCCCTGTCATCAATATCCTTGTTCCGGGTGCGAATAACGGCTTCAAGAAAGAGGTTTGATTTTTCCAGCTGATCCCAGAAGAAAAGATAATTCTGTGAGAATTCGAATTCTTTGAGATTATATTTTTCAACGACTTTCGGACGAATTACGTTCAGAGCGGTGAATAACCAGCATCTGCCGGAGGATTTCTGATCAGTGATGGGTGAAATGGGGATTTTATAAGCAAAATGATGATCGACTTCAGTCAGGATACTGCGATTCAGGGCGAGCTGCTTGATGTCATTATTGGAAACTGCATTTTGCATTGCCCTGGTATAGGAGTCCATTTGGACTGATGATTGAATTTTTTCCAGCATTTCGTTGGATATAGATCCTGATTGTGCCTGGCATAATGTTAAAATAAACGGGGTAACAAGGCAAAGGCGGATACTTTGTTTGATGCTGATATTCATTGATTCTACCTCTTTAATTTTTTGTGAATATTTCCCAGAGCCGGCAGCTGGCTTTCTGGCTCTCATTGATAATGATTTGTTCGTCCAACGTCAGAAATGTATGGTTGTTGTAAATAAATCTGCCCTTCGTCATCACCATTTGTGCCGGTACGTCCTGAATTCCGAATAGGAGATGTTGCAGATAATTATCAGTTTGAAATGGCGTTACGGGAATATAATCAAAAACGACGATATCGGCGTTGGCGCCTTTTTCCAGGATACCTGGCTTTCCCGTGAAATAACGTCCGGCGAAATCACTGTTTGTTTGGAGCTGAGTTTCAAGAAATGATAATAAAGGGACATTTTCCACACCTGATTGACGATAGTGGTTGTACTCAAACCTAAGCGATTCCAGAATGTTTGAACTGTAGCCGGATGTACCGATTCCTATTTTCAGCTTTTTGGAAGCAGGCAATGGGATAGAACCCGTCGGATAATGGATATTCGAATTTGGAGTCTGCACAATAACAGCTTCATTTTTGATGATTTGATCTATTTCGTCTTTGTCCAACCAGGCGCCGCCAACCAACAGAGATTTCGAGTTGATTATATCGAAAGACCGGAGCCGGTCAACGGGTCCTTTATAGTTAAGACCTTTACAATAGTGAATATCGTGTTCTGATCCGAGATGAATATGAATGCCGGCATTGTCATCTATTTTACCGGAAAGCAAAGCCAGAGATTTTTCTGAAAGACTGCTGTTTGCCCGTATTCCGATCATGCCGTGCTGACAGGCATCCTGTTTGTGATTTTCGATGAAATCAAGGTTTTCTTCAACGGAACGAATAAAGATATCTTCTCCGTTTCGTTCTGATATTTCATAACTGAGGACGGCTTCAATTTCCGCACGCTTTATTACGGAGGCAATTTTTTCCAGGGCGCCGCTCACAAAAACAGGTGACGAATGCAGATCGAAAATGGTGGTCACGCCCGCCCGGATGGAGGTAAGAACACCGACCAGCGCCGACAATTGAACAATTTCATTGTCCAGACATTTGTCAAATTTCCACCAGAATTGTTCAAAATGCTTCCATACATCTGTGTTGGGTAAAAAGGATTGTAATCCCATGGCAAGCGTTCGGTAGAAATGGTGATGGAGATTGATCATACCCGGAAAGATAACCCGCCCCATGGTGTCATATACTTCCAGATCAACTGCTTCA
>JADHWC010000050.1 GCA_016783665.1 Fidelibacterota bacterium
ATTTAAATCAGGTAAATTAATTGTTACTTTAGAAAACAATATGGATTTTGAAATTGGAAACCCTTTTACAATATCAATACTTAATATTGATTCGACATATTTATACAACAATTCTGGCAATCCAATATCATTTACTTGGAAAGATGTAATAATTCCCAATTCAATTACAAAGAAAAATATGTCTATGGAAAATATGACAATTCCTGAAAAAGTATTAATGGAAATATCTGGTTATATATGTGGAGAAAATGATTTCGTATATATATATAGCGAATCAATTAGAAAATCTTCATTCAGTGTAAAATTTGATACTGAAAAATTAAAAATAGTTGATAGTAAAAAAAATATAATAGGAGTATATCCGAATCCATATCGCGCTAACGCTTTATGGGACGGCAGTTTTGAACGGGAGCGTAAGTTATTCTTTTACAATTTGCCCGAAAATTGTGAAGTAAGAATTTATACTCTCGCCGGCGATATAGTTGATCGATTTACTCACCACGGAATGGAATACAGCGGTTCCGATATTAAATGGTATGAGCAATTTTCTCTTGGCAATACGGTTTTTTCCGGTGGAGAACACGCCTGGGATCTCGTGTCAAAATATGATCAGGCTATTGCCACCGGTCTATATATTTATACTGTAAAAGACCTGGATGACGGCAGCGTTTTTAAAGGTAAATTTTTAGTAATTAAATAATTGGGAGGTTAAAATGAAAAACCAACTTACAACAATGATTTTAATGATTGTCATCGTAGTATTATCTTCAAATATGATGGCACAGGTCGCAGTGTATGATACGGTCTCAATTTATGACTTACAATATGTTACAAATCCTGATTCAGCCCAAGAAACTATTTGGTTAGGAGACACAATTACTGTCAAAGGATTTATCAGACACGGACCACGTGAATTATGGATTGGCGCACGCTGGGCATGTCATGTAACCGAAAATTTAAATGATCCGCCGGATGCATGGTCAGGATTTTTTGTACTCCAGAATGATACTACGGAAATTAACACTCTGTTCAGCTATGTCCAGGAAGGTGATGAAGTCTATTGTACAGGTGTATTAGACACATATACCGGCTTAACGCAACTGGCTATATTAACTGATCCCGTCGTACCTCTAACATTTATTTCTTACGGCAATCAATTACCAGGTCCGGTAACAGTAACTTTGGCTGATATTATAACTCACGCCGATGGAGAACAGTGGGAAGCACAACATATCCGCATTGAAAACTGTACTATTACAAATAATGATTATTCCGGCGGACAGGCGGTGATTTATGATGGCACTGCCACCGGATATATTGATGATTACTTTATGTACTTCAGGGCACAAAATGACAATAACCTCCAGCCATGGCCTGCAAATGGAACGACCTTAAATATTCAGGGATATGTTAGAGACATAGGACAGGATTATTTTTCGATTAATCCAAGAGATACAAATGATTTTGAAATTCTCAGTAATCCGCCGGTTATTTCCGATATTACCCGTGACATTGGAGTTCCGGGTTCTACTGAACAGGTGAAAATCTCTGCTAATATTACCGATAATGGCGTTGTAGATAGCGCGGTTCTTCATTACAGCGTTGATTGGGGCGCCTTTAATGAAATAAAAATGAATGTTGCACGAACGATATACTCGGCAAGCATCCCCGCTCAAGCAAATAATTCGTTCGTCCGTTATTTTATTTCTGCGGTTGATGACGCCGGCGATATGTCGCAAATGCCGGGCGACACTACCGATCGAATTTATTACTACATTGTCAGAGATGGTGATATATCTGTTAAAGACGTCCAATATACCTGGGGTTATAATTATGACGGTTCAGGAATGCGTGGATTTGAAGTGACACTTGAAGGCGTGGTCATTACAGATACCCTTGATTGGACAAACAATTTCTATATCCAGGAAAAAGATTCCATGTGGTCAGGTATCTGGGTCTATGATGATTCGGTGCGTCCGAATAAAGGCGACTGGATCAGAATTACCGGAACAGTTGAGGAAAATTATGGGGTTACACGAATAAACGATCTTACTGATTTTCAAGTAATTACAGAAGGATATGGCGTTCCCGAGCCGGTAACGGTATCGACGTTTGAAATCAGCACGGCTGTTGATAATAACGGTGAAGCGTACGAGAGCGTTTTGATTCAGGTATTAAATGTCACAGTAAGTAACCCATTTCCCGATGGTTCCGGAAACTTTGGCGAGTTTGAAATTGATGATGGCAGTGGCGGAGTTCGTGTAGATGACGCAATGACGTTGTTTGATGGAAACCTGGACTCTACTTATAAAGCCGATCATACAATCGAAAAGCTGATTGGTCTTGGGTATTATAGCTACGGAGATTACAAGATGCTCCCGCGCGGTGATGATGATATCATCGGTCATGTCACTGCTGTTGAAGATGAACAACATATAGTTAATAAATACCATCTTAATCAAAACTTCCCGAATCCATTTAATAATGAAACAACTATTCGTTTTGCTGTTGCATCCAGTGATCCGGTAACATTGACGATCTATAATATTCTTGGTCAGCCAATCAGAAACTTATATCGGGGAGCCATAATTCCGGGTAACTATGATATTTCCTGGAACGGCAGGGATAACGGGAGTAAAACAGTTAGCACAGGAATATATTTCTACAAATTAGAAGGGAAAGACTTCAGCTCAACAAAGAAGATGTTGTTTATTAAATGATAAATCGTTCAGTACGAAAGATACTTTTTAATTTTGAAAGCATTCGCATCCGGTATTTCCGGATGTGGATGCTGTTAATTGTGATGATGATATTATCAGTTATTCAATGTACCGAACACAAACTGACAAAACCGTACGATAATTTACCACCGGAAACCAATATCTTTATAAATACAACAAAAGAGTTGAACCCGACCCAAAGTGTTCAGACCATTTCCTGGGACGGACGGGATCCTGATGGAATGGTAATAGGTTTTTATTATACCTGGAAGGAATTTCCGGATTCATTAGATTGGATATTTACAACCGAATATTCACAAGTGTTCCCTCTGGAAATTTTTGGTACTGATACGTTATATCTGTTTCAGGTTAGCGCCGTCGATGATGATAGTTTAGCAGACCCGACCCCTGCAAAACAATATTTCCCAATTAAAAATTCGGCTCCTGAAATACGCTGGACTCTTATAAGTAGAATTCCCGACACAACATTTACCGTTGCGAGTTTTATCTGGGATGCATCGGATCTTGATGGCGATTCGACAATTATTCAGTTTGAATATGCGCTTGACGTTCCTGATAACTGGAAAACAGCTCCGGGATATAGCAGAATTCTGACATTAAACGCCGACAGCGGGCTAACCGCAGGAAACCACTCATTCTACATTCGTGCAGTTGATGTCGCCGGAGCTAAAAGCGAAATTATAAGAATGCCTGAAGACACCACTAAATTCTGGTACGTAAAAGAACCAAAAGGACACTATCTTCTGATTGATGATCACGGATCTGAATCCGGTACTTATGCTTATCCGGATCAATATTATAAAAATATGTTGAATACGATTTTACCTGTTGGTGTGGAATATGATATCTGGAATATCGAAGAATTGTTTCCGTTATCGAATATGCAATTTATTGAAACCATAAAATTATTTGATCGAATAATATGGTACACAGATCTGGTTCGCGTGACTGATGAACATTTTATTGCTGCTCAGGTTGCCATACCTGTATTCTTAGATCGGGGTGGAAAAATAATCTATATTGCACAATTTAACAGCGGTTTTGGTTCTCAGGGAGATCCTCTTGGATTTTCACCGGTTGATTCATTAGGTCAATATTATGACCGGCTGGCACCAAACAGTATTTTCAATCCGCAACCTGATTTTCATACAGAATTTCCAGATGCACCTGATTTCCCTGAATTAAAAGTGCAAAATTTCATTTTTGGCGTCATTGCAACGCCACCAAAAGAAGGCAATATTGTCCTGTATCGTTACAATGATCCAAACCTGTCCGTCCATCCACCTTTTGTTCTGCTTGGACGGAATGATAATACGGGAGTGTATGATTTCGTTTTTTCAGGAGCGCCGCTGCATCAGATGAACGGTAATGGCAATCTTGACGAATTCTTTTATATAATCCTTAATCGAATATTTGATGCGAATTAGACAGATAATAAACATTTTTCTGATGGTATTCTTAGCGGTTTTGCTGATCAAAATCGGCTATGCACAGGATCGCGGATCCGGCACGATTGAAGGACTTATTACGGACGCGAAAACCGGCGAACCATTAATCGGTGTAAACATTGTCGTTCTGGGAACTTATCTTGGCACATCGTCTGACTTTAACGGTTATTATAAAATCAGAAACATCAATCCTTCAGAATATACGCTGGAATTAAGTTACATTGGATATAAAATCATTCAGAAAACCGGTGTAAAAATATCAGCTGGAGATAAAGTCACCATCAATTTTGAGATGGAACAAACAGCGCTTGCACTTGGTCAGGAAATTGTTGTTATCGGTGAAAAGCCTCTCATTGAAATGGGTGAAACCAGCACAATTCGGTCGGTTAGTAAAGAGGATATTTATAACAAACCTATTGATAACGTTCAGGATATTATTTCGGAGCAGGTCGGTGTAACAAAGCAGGATAATGAAATCCATATTCGCGGCAGTCGTTCTTATGAAGTGCAGTACTTATTAGATGATATTTCCGTTCAGGATCCGCTCTCCGGTACAGGTTTCGGATTAAATATCAGCGCGAATGCAGTTGAAGAGATAGAGGTTATCACCGGTGGGTTTAGGGCTGAATATGGTCAGGCGACATCGGGAATTGTTAATGTTAAGACAAAATCAGGCGGAGATACGTATCAGGGATTTATTTCAGCGAAATCGGATCAACTTGGAGTATTTCGATCGAAACCCTGGAGTTTTAATACAGATATCTATGAATTTAACCTGGGCGGCAGGGAACCGATTACGAGTTTTTTACTTCCGGCAATAGGTCTGAATCTCCCGGGTAAATTTTACTTTTTCTTAAATTTTTACGGAATGATCTCGGATGACTATACTAAAGCTACCGCAGACCAGCTGTCATCTCCAATTATACCCACATTTAATTTGTTTGGGAATGATCTATTTACTTCAACATCCTTTTCGCCACGTCAAAATAATAATTGGGTTGGACTATACAAGCTCACCTGGAAACTTGATGAGACTCATAAATTAATTGTATCTTATAACCGATCACTTGCTATAAACCAGAACACCCAGTCTCTGCAGACAAATCTTGAATATGTCGAACCGGGTCCGGGATTTCCCTACAGCTTTTCACACAACCTGAACTTATTTAACACCTATTCTCACGACAATGAAAATTTATCTTTAACATGGTCGCATACCATCAATAAACGAACATTTTATAAATTGAAATTCAGTCGGTACTGGGCACATCTTCGTTCCGATTGGGAAGGCAAACCCTGGACAGCTCAGTCAATTGCCACAGACGTATCCCGAATTCCGGTAGAATATTATGTCCCATACGATTCAACTAAAGTACGTGTGATCCCGGGCGACGGTTTTTATGATTATGGAAATTCAAGTTCGTGGCATGATCATTACGTTGAATTCTACATGTTCAAAGGAGATATTACCAGCCAAATCGGCAATATTCATTCATTTAAAGCGGGATTTGAAACATCATTTCAGGAAATGCAGTTGATTGACATTATTGATCCCTGGATGGAAGGCGGATTCGGATCAAGCCAGGATATCTATCGTGTTTATCCTGCAGATGGAGCAGCGTATGTTCAGGATGATATCAAATTTGAAGGATTCTACCTGAATCTTGGCTTGCGGCTTGATTACTGGTTTCCGGGAAAATATGTTGATGACGCAATCGATGATCCTGACAATATTTTAACAGATGCCATGCGTCAGCAATATCGGGATGAAACCTATAAATTATCTGACCGCCATTTTAAAATGCGCCTGATGCCGCGTTTAGGTGTTTCACATCCAATATCAGATAACCAGATGCTCTTTTTTAATTACGGACATTTTTCCAAGCGTCCCAGACCGCAGTTCGTTTATGCAAAATTAGGCGGCGTCAGTTCAAAATCGTCCTATCAAAAATTTGGAAATCCAAACCTTAATCCTGAAACATCAGTTATTTATGAATTAGGAATACGGCATAAATTTACGGAAAATGATGTTATCAGTGTCACCGGATATTATAAAGATATATTTGATTATGTTCAAACCACTACGATCAGCGGAATTCCCCGGATCGGATCGGCTGTTTTTTATATAAATCTCGATTATGCCCGGGCAAGGGGAGTGGAAGTCGAATATAAAACCAGAATCGGGAAATTCTTTTCGGGAAGTATAAATGGCTCTTATTCCATTGCGACTACAAAATCTTCTTCTCCTGATGTGGGTATATTAGTCGCTCAAGGCAGTATTGCTGAACAACCCATTAAAGAGACCTTTGCCGTTTGGGACCGTCCCTGGCAGGTGTCATTAAATACAAATTTATGGCTTCCGCAAGGAACCGGACCAACGATCTTAGGAATTAAAATATTTAGTAATTGGAACTTAAACTTACGCTGGTTTACTCAGGCAGGTAAACGATACACACCCACAGAATTCGTATATTACCGAACACAGGATAATCGTCCTGTTTATACCAGAGTCAAGGATCAAACACTGGCATATAGTAAAATCGGATCGAATTGGAAATGGGCTGACCTGAGCGTTAAAAAGTTTTACGACTTGAAAAAATACACATATGTGTTCTCAATCGAGATACACAATTTATTTAATGATAAAAACGCGAATATAATTAATCCGGTAACCGGTAAAGCCTATGAATATGGTGACATAACACCGGTTAGCTGGAACGATCCGCTTTATCCCGATTTGACTTATCCGGTATCCGACCCGTATCCATTAAATCCGGCACGGTATATAGAACCGCGGAATATACGATTTGGTGTTTCCCTGGAATTTTAAATAATCTTATGAAGTATCTTAAAACCATAGTAATTATTTCAATCCTGTTTTTGTCATTTCAGACAATTCGCGCACAGTTATTCCCGAATTTAGGAGGACAGAGAGTAGGGACATCGACGGCGCAATTTCTGAAAATCGGGGTTGGCGCGCGAGCGATGGGAATGGGAGAATCCTTCGTAGCAATTGCCAATGATGCCGAAGCATTATACTGGAATCCGGCAGGGATTTGTCAATTTGATAATAACGATTATTTCTTTTCACATACGAATTGGTTTATTGATATCAAAATCGATTATGCCGGAATGGTTTTGCACCTGAATCCGGTGAATTCGATCGGTATATTCTTCACCGCATTGAGTACTGAAGAGATGATGGAGACAACGGAATTCCAGCCTTTAGGAACGGGTCGTTACTTCAGCTATGGCGATCTGCTCGCAGGTATATCTTATGCACGAAATATGACGGATAAATTCAGTTTTGGAATTACGGCAAAATATTTCCAGGAAACTCTGGCTGAACTAACAATGTCTTCATTTTTATTTGATTTGGGCACCTATTACAAAACAGGTTGGAAGACGACCAGGTTTGCTGTATCGGTGACCAATTTCGGTCCGGAGATATCGCCCTCCGGTCATTTTTATTATAAAAACCTCAATAATGAACGAATTAAGGTTGATAAATTTCAGGAATTTTCACCACCAATTATGTTTAGAATTGGAATTGCCGCTGACCCGATTCATTCTAAAGAACATAAATTGAGCACATCGGTTCAATTAAATCATCCGAATGACAACACAGAAAACCTTAATATCGGAGCCGAATACTGGTGGAATAGTATATTAGCGCTTCGTGCCGGTTATATCACCGGCAGGGTAGAGCGTGATATTTCATTTGGATTAGGAATTAATGTGCCGGTTTTTCGAGGAAGATTTCGTTTTGATTATTCGACTTCGAATTTCGGTCGCTTAGGCTATGTTAATCAATTCACAATGCATATAATATTTTAAATTTTCTTATGAAACGAATCGGAATCATATTCATCACACTAATCTTGATTGCCTCATGCAGCCATGATAAATTTCCGCTGCCGACTATTCCGGACGCGGAAGATCGCTACTCGAATATCGGTAAGCAGGTTTATAATTTAATTCACCCTGTCCTTGATGCTGAAAATGGATACAGTTTCAATCAACCATCAGATATATACTTTGGCGTCGATAATTTTGTGTACGTTTGCGATACTGATAATAACCGAATTGTTATGCTGGATGCAGGTGGTGGGTTACAAGGAGAATCCGGATATATTGAGCACCCTGAAGCTATAACACAGACTGACAGTCTGGCACTGCTGATTGTCAACAAGAAAAATGAGATTTATAAAATAGATCTGTTTAAATACGATCATAATATCAAAAATGCACCGATTGAACTCGTATATCAGCAAATTAGCGAGCCTACACGTCAGTTTACCGGGATATCCGTACATAACGGTTTCGAATATTATGTAACGGTTATTGACATTGCCGACAGTAATACAAACTACCTTGAATTTAGTTTTATATACGATTTCCATAAGAATCACAAATTAAAAGGGACAATACCCTTATATGTTAATGGAACAGGTCTTTTTTCAGCAATTTTACCAACTTCGGTAATATCGGTAAGAGAAACCTATCTGGATATTTCTGGAAGATTAGAGGATACACGGGCATTTTTATTCACTCAGACCGGAAAAACCAGTCTGCTTTATAACAGTTTCAAAGTACAATATATATCAACGACTCTATTTGAAGGTCAGGAAGTTCTGGTGCCCTTCACTGGTTTTATCGGAACGGATGTTTATTCTTCCGGATATTTCTGGAATCCCGAAGACATCGCACTTGATCGGCAGGGATTTATATTTGTTGTTGATGCAGGAGCAGCTGCAGTATCTTCCGATTCAATGCTATATAACCCCGGTTTTTTCAGGTTTTCGAGTTCCGGTACATTATTACAATCAGTTGTCGGATTTGGATCAGAGCCAAAGAAATTTAATAGTCCCAAAGGAATCGCTGTTTCACCATTTTTGGATGATCAGTTAGTTTATGTGGCAGATACGGGGAATAACCGGATTATGATTTTTAAACTATCTACTGACTGATAGTTTTTTAAAAAACAATATAAATGAGTCCACTAAAAAAGGTTGTAAAAGTAATTAATTGAATGTCACCCTGCCCGTGCTCCGTAATACTATGCAGGATGCAAGTTTATCGAAGGGTCATTCCTGCCCGACTGCAGGCGGAAAAGGGATGCATCCTTTACGCACACTTCGATAACATCACAATAAATTGCGATTACTCAGTGTGACAGAGACAAATTTTAGTTTTTTAAGTAACCTTAAATATTTATTCCGTTAATTCAGGAACTCTGATTATATACTTTTCTTTATTGAGGAAAAATGATGCTGGATGGTAATTTCTAATACTTATCATTAAATCTTGTAATAACTCGACCGGAATCAGCCATTGTAATGAATCGTTTTCGACATTTGAATAAATCAGCAGATTATAAATGCCTTTTTCCAACTGGTCAAAATTTACAGTATCGGCAGCACTGACAGTCGTGCGTTTTTCACTATTTAAAAGATTGTTTTCAATCATTTTATTTGCAGGTTTCACTACAGATTCATCCAGGTACTCATACATCTGATCAACATAAGTATCGTATTGTACGCCAATGTTTTCCAGATCCTGTTTGAGAAGTTTCGATTGCTGTTTACAGGTCGATAGGGAATGACTGAATGTAGAAATTGTGGAATCAACTGATATTTCAATCGCTTCTTCAAGTAATTTATTAAGTCCCCCGGGGTATGTGGACATGCTATATTGGAGAGGGATATTTTGGCTCAGATCTAAATACACTTTTTTAAATATTAGATTTTCCTGTGGTCTTAAGAAAATAGATATCTGCTCTTTTTCCATAAGAAGATCGTTTTTAAAATGAACGGAAAAAACGAGTCCCCAAATATCATCGCTGCCTTTATTTAAAACATCAACCCATAGTTGCCAGACATCGCCGTACTTTTGGATTTTTACAGGTGTTATATCAATATTTGCGCAATATTCAGCTGGCAAAATTTTTATTAACGTCGAACAGTTATTTAAGGTCGATTGGTATTTTTCGACAGTAAAATCGTATGTTCTTTTTATTCTCCGTAAACTATCCAGATTTCCAAGAGATTTCTTTCTGAAGTAATCCGCACTTCCGGTTCTAACCGCATTTATTTCTTGAAATTCATCAGAATTGAGAAGATATAGGTGCAGTGAATTTCCACTTGCCGGGATAGAATCTTCCGGAACTACGATTTTTATTGAGACAGATTGTGAACAGGACGTGAGTAAAATCGCAATTAATAACAGGCTATATAGATGTTTTGCTAAAGATAGCTTATTCATAAAATTACGCCATTATTTGTCACTAAGGAAAATTAGCGGTCTTCTTATCTACTTGCAACCATTTTATCATAATTTCTTTTCTTTAAATAATAGTTTCAAGGTCATTCCAAGTACCATGGAAAAGAATTTAAAAATAATCTCCTTGGACATAATACTTCAGAAATAATAGATCTGATAAATCCTTCTTTCTTAATTTTAAAATATGTTTGCCGGCAAGATTGAGATTAGTCATTTTTCCATCATGACCAATCTCAATAATTCCAATGGTTCCTTTGGCCATAATGGCTTCTTTCAACTCTTTGGAATTTCTATAGTTCTACGACTGGATACAATTGTGCGAGCCTTGACATCCCGCCACGGCATACAGTAAAACGATGATATTAGCCAGCGTTCAACCATGGAACTGAGCAATTCTTTTCGTTTGAGAGGCGCTAACTTTTTTTCTTCAGCAATTTTAATCAAATCTTCGGTATATCCCGAATATAGAGTCTTTTTCCTTTCGAACTTACTGTTTAAAAATGATAAGGTTACACGACCCCAGCCGGTTTTGCGTAACGTATCGATTAATACCTGACATTTCTCATCAAGCGTTTCGTATGTACGAATCCGGTTAAAGTTTGATGACAAAATATCCAGAATATGTATTTCACTCAACATATTTAAACACTCAAATTATTTCTATGGGTTTTGATATTGCATCCATTTATATGCCATTACCATCATTTAATATTTTATTAACAAGAATCATAATATCTGAAATATTAATAGCATCATCATCGTCCATATCTGCCGCCTGAAATTCAAATTCATGAGGATTAACCTCTCCCAAAACGATACGAACGAGTTTCACAATATCCGTTACCAGGAAACGTCCGTCAAAATCAATATCACCGGGTTTGATGGTATTGAAATCATAATCGATTGCCGCCATTACATCTATCAATCCCCAACCATAAATATTGTTAGGATTCCGGAAATTTGATGCGGTCATCATCATTGCTTCTCTGACCATATCCGGTGTCCAGTCGGGATGAGCTGATAATATTACCGCAACAGCGCCTGCCACAAGCGGCGTGGATAGAGAAGTTCCGCTTTTATAGCCGTATGAAGTTTGTCCTCCGGCTAAAGCACAATGGGTATAAACTCCTCTTGCTACAACTTCCGGTTTTATTCTACCGTCATAAGTTGGGCCGCGTGAACTAAATGATGAAATGACGCCATTTGTATCAACAGCGCCAACTGAAATTACATGTTCAGCATCTGCAGGAGCAATAATATGTCCCCAATTTGTGCCATTTTCATTACCAGCAGCGGATACGCACACAATTCCGTTTTTATAGGTTTGCTCGACCGCGATCGTTGTAACGGCAGAATCTCCGTTAAGATCTGAAAATTCATACCAGTCAATATATCCCAAAGAAGCCGAAGCAACGTCGGCGCCCAGAGAATCGCCCCATTCCAAAGCGGCGACAAACCAATCCTCTTCACTTTCTCTCTCATATGCGACACATTCTGTTTTTGCTAATAGAAAATTTGATTCGTACGCCGGTCCGTAATGTTTGGAGTCCATTGAACCGCCTAAATGCAGACATACAGTAGGTGCCGTGAGAATGTTGTGAGACAGTATCACCGGGCTCATCTTGAGTGTTGTCATCATTATTGATGAAATCCCGTTCAGCGATTATCTGGTCTTTATGTATGGCTTCATGATCCTTAAAAAAACCAGTGTCTAAAATTAAAACATAGACATTTTGCCCTGCGTATCCGGCTTCATGTGCCGCTATAACGTTGATTTGGTTTAATTGATCATAAGATTGACCATAATTTAATGTTGCCGCCGGAGTAAATGTATCTTTGGTTAGGCCGCTGGGAATATGTGACTTACTGATTTCGGGACTAAGTTTAAATTTTAGCACTAAGTCGATTTTATAAACGAATTTTAATTGTGCCAGCAAATGCAGTGAATCAACCGGTATGCTGACAGATATCGCATTCAGCCATTTTGATGTTGTCCTAAGTTTTGCTCCGTAAAGCAGTACTTTTGAAACATAATCACGACAGACAGGAATATCGGAAAAATCTGCATTTTCTCGATTTACTTTCGCTCTTCGCCATCTGGTTCGCGGATTCATGCGTTTTTCAGCACTATCTTTAGCCGAAACATATTCATCGATCGTAAATATGTCTTTATCAGTAAAATATATCCAGACACTTAAAGTATCAGATGAAGTGCTGCCGTCTATACTTGCTTGAAGATAGGGACTAAAAATTTGAATTGATTTTTTATAAACCAATTTTGATTTGTCAAATCCGTAAAGCAGGTTTATCAATAGCACCAAACCGGTTAAAATGAAATATACTGTTTGATTGTTTCTTTTCATCTTAATGTAAATGTATCAAATTTCTTACATCGTTACAAGAGTGATAATCTTTTCATTTGCATTTTTATATTTTTTTTACTTTCATGTCTATTCCATTGAATTTTTATCTGTTCGTGCCTATATTTTTAACGATTATATGCTCATTCTAATTAATAATATTCCACATTAGTGATAGATATCACGATTATTAACAAAAATGGTAGTGGTTTGACAACTGAATTTTAGTAAATTAATCAAGATGAATGAGTTTAAGCAATAAATTATTAAACGGGATATACAATGGCTAAAACGATACGATTTATTTTTGCAGTTATTTTAATACTGGGTATATCAGTTCAGGCTCAGGAAAAATTTAAATTATTGGATTCGGCAATAATTCAAGATTCAACTATGTTATCGGCGACAGCAGTAGATTCTGTGGATAGCCTTATAGAAAATATTCCACAAAAAGTCAAAACGGCTGTTGCTGTTCTTGAACTTGATCCAAACGGTGTCAGTGAATCAGAAGCACGCGCCTTGTCAGATCGCCTAAGAATTGAGGTCTTCAATGCCGGTGAATACGAGGTAATGGAACGGGATAAAATGAATCGCATTCTCGATGAAATGCAATTTCACCTTGATGATTGTACTTCTGATGAATGTGCTATCGAAATCGGTCGCTTAATTGGCGTCAGTAAGATTATTGCCGGTTCGATAAGTAAAGTAGGTGAATATTTTACCGTTAGCGCCCGGTTAATTGATGTCGAAACCAGTAAAATTGAAGCGACGGCAATTGAAGATGTCGAGGGGACATTGGGTGTCGTTCTGACTCAAGCCATGCCGTCAATTGCAAAAAAAATCTCCGGTCAAATCGGTATTGAGATTAAAAAGACCGTGATTAAAACAGCAGTTAATATTATTACCGATCCTGAAAATTCAGCGATTTATATCAATGGCGTTTATCGTGGTGAATCTCCCATGAAAATTGAACTGGATCCGGACGATTACATTTTACGATCTGTAAAAGAAGGCTACGATACCCTTGAAAAACCATTTACTTTATCTGAGGGGCAATTGCTGGACATTAACATCGTTTTATCGAAAATAGTCGAACCGCAAGTAATTGTAAGAGAAGCTCCGAAGAAAAAAAGATCAATATCTAAAGGATTTCGGATCAAGTATATAAGCACTGGTGCTTCCGATAGAATAAATAATCTGATTAAGCAAATCAATGACTATCGAATGGATGGAGTTCAGTTTTATAAAAAACCAATAGAAAAACTTGATTCCTTCAGTATTATAAAATCTTTTAATGGAATTGAAGTCTACAACTCCAGCCAGGTAGGTGATAATATCGGGTTTGAATTTGGTCTGGGAATTTATCGGGGAGATTTAGCTAAGTGGTTTTCCGATATGGATAAGGGTAATAATGAGAGTTATTCACTGGTTACCTGGAGTCCTCAAATCATGATGAATCTACGTTTTGCCCCTATACGATATCCGCTCTTCTATCCCTACGTTGATGTGGGTTTTGGCTATAATCTGCTATTCATGAACGCCTATTATAACGAGAAATCCCTTGGCGGACCCATGTATCAATCCTGGGGTTTTATTTATGGCATTGGGTTCGAGATCAGACCTATCCGATTCTTTGGCGTGTCGATCGAATGGAACCGCAAGAATCTTGATATGAGACTGATGGATATTGATGAGGTTACGGATAATTTCAAAGATTATGATCTGGACAAGATAGACCTGACCGGAAACAGGGTAGGAGTGGCGTTAAATTTCTATTATTAAAATAATGTGTCAAGTTAAAATCTCCAGCATCTCTGATTCAATAAGACCATTCGTTGCCAGAACCTGCTTGCCATAAATAGAAAAATCTTTCCCTGAAAAATTAGATAATTTACCACCCGCTTCTTCAACAATTAATGAGCCTGCTGCGACATCCCATGGATTCAGATCAAATTCCCAGAATCCGTCAAATCGACCACAGGCGGTATAACATAAATCCAAAGCGGCGGAACCAACCCGCCGAACCCCCTGGCTTTTTTGATACATTTCACGGAATATATCCATATTCAAATTGAAGCTACTTTGAAGTTCATAGGGAAAACCCGTCGCGAGTAACGATTCGGATAGTGTTTTGATATTCGAAACTTTAATCAGTTTTCTATTTAAAAATGCACCCCTGCTTTTTATTGCTGAAAATAATTCTTTCCTTACAGGATCATAGACGATGCCAATGATTACGTTACTATTATACTCGACAGCAATTGAAACGGAAAAAACAGGGAATCCATGAATAAAATTAGTTGTTCCGTCTAATGGGTCTATAATCCACTTAAAAGGAGAAGAAGTATTGATCGCCGGCGTTTCTTCTGCCAGTATCTGATGATCGGGAAATCTGTCCTTAATCATTGAAATAATGATTTCTTCAGCACCCCGGTCGACTTCGGTTACGACATTGGCACGACCTTTATAATTGATTTCTATCGCCTTATCAACATTCTCCATGATGAATTGACCAGCGCTTTGTGCAGCGACTATAGCAGTTTGAAAGATGTTTGTCAGTAAAATGTCAGAAAGCATAATGACAATATCCTTTTTGAATTTATTGAATCGCAACTCTGTATTTTTTATCAAGTTGATATACAAACATAAAAACTGTAAAGTTCCCGAGAATACCAATGATCAGCCCGTCGATTCCCGCAGGATTTTGCAGCAGAATGTTCCAGATGAATACGGATGAAATCCCCGATAATCCACCGATAATAAATTGTTTCCGGTTCGTTTTCATTCCGAGAATGGCTGTCACTAAAGGGACCAGAATTATAGGTGACCAGAAATTATAGGAATACAGCAGAATGTCTAAAATACTTTTAATTTTTATAGCAACTACCACTGCCAGAATGCCGACAAAGAGAGTAATTAATCTTACGGAGATTAGTAACTGCTTTTCAGTCATGATGTCTTTTTTTACAGGTTGAAGGATATCATGGGTAAATGCCACTGATGCTGCATTCAAAAATGAATCAGCGGAAGACATTACGATGGATATGATGCTGGCAATCACAATACCCTTTAATCCGACTGGCAGAACTGTATTAATTAGAAACGGCATTGAAAGATTTGGATCAAGATCCGGTTTAATAGCCAATGCAACCAGCCCGATGACTCCGGTTATGGCAAAAAATGGAATTGAAAACAAACCACTCCAGAGCGTTGCTGTTGCTGTATGGGCTGGATGCTCTGAAAGAAACAGTCTCTGCACATAGGGGGGAACCAGGGTTTCACCAAGCATAAACGATAAAAATAGTACAATAAATTGAAGAAGTGTCTTCTGAGTGCCAAGAAATGTTAAGTGACTTGCTGGAACAGCGGATTGAACTGCACTCCAACCGCCCGCGTAATGGATGCCAATTATCAAGGTAACTGGTATGCCTACTGCCAGGATAATAAATTGAACGATATCGGTAAAAACGACAGCGCGCATGCCACCAACCGTCGAGTAAATGATCACAATGCTGCAACCAATTAGAATTCCATAGAATTGTGGGATGCCGAAAAATATATTGAAAATATACCCGATTGCGCCGACCTGTGCCCCTAGAATTCCGCTACAAACCAGAACCGACATCACACCAGTAATGATTTTAGCCAGTTTTCCATAATGCTTTTCCATAATATCACCAACAGAAATTGCATCGGGATAATTGCCCATTCTGGGTGCAATAAAATAGGAAACAAGTATTTCTTTAAGACTGAACCCCCATAGGGCGAATATATTTACAATGCCGAAAATGAACACCTTTTCAGCATTGCCTATTGAAAAACCACCACCGATAAACGACGCGGAAAGCGTTGCGAAAATTACCCATTTCCCAAATGAACGACCGGCGACAGAGAAATGTGTGATATTTTTAATTCCTCTACCAGCCCAGAGTCCCAGAATCAGAATGCCCAGTAAATAGGCGATAATAATAGCGAGGTCCATTACATGAAATCCTTCAATTAACAATACACTAAAAATGACCAGTGCGAATTTAACATTATTAAAGGAAAGTTTAAGTGTTAATTTCGTTTTTATTACCGGACATAAAATAAAGTAGGTCGAAAAATTTCAAAATTCAGTGATGAAACGTTGTTTTAGAAAGGTGGGATAATTATAATTAGCCATGAATATTTTACACTATACAGATGAATATTGGATGGATTTCGCTTTTAAAGAGGCGGAGAGAGCCTTAGACGAAGGAGAAATACCGGTTGGAGCCATTATCATTAAAAAGAACTCAATCATCGGCAAAGGACATAACATGCGGGAAACTCTGAACGATCCGACGGCTCATGCCGAGATTATCGCTATCACGTCGGCAGCATCAACAATCGAATCCTGGCGGCTCGATGAGTGTACGATGTATGTAACCCTTGAACCATGTCTGATGTGTGCCGGAGCGGTCTTGAACGCGCGTATTCCCCGTATTGTATTTGGTGCATATGATGAAAAAGCGGGAATGTGCGGATCTGTTGATAATCTATGTGATCAAAACCTTCTAAATCATAGAGCAATAGTGAAGGGCGGGGTAGAGGAAGCAAAGTGTAAGTCAATCCTGAGTGCATTCTTTAAGAATGCTCGTGACTCTGAAAGCTCCATTGAAAATTGACATAATAAACGTAAATTACAGCGTTTTTTGGAGAGGTGGCAGAGCGGTTGAATGCGGCGGCCTCGAAAGTCGTTTCCCGACGTGTCGGGACGGGGGTTCGAATCCCTCCCTCTCCGCTCATCTACACTTCGTCATTTATCTATCGTTTATTTGTGTAGATAGACGATGAGTAAACTACTCTACACTTCGTCATTTATCTATCGTTTATTTGTGTAGATAGACGATGAGTAAACTACTCT
>JADHWC010000051.1 GCA_016783665.1 Fidelibacterota bacterium
AACGGGGTAAACTCTGCGTACCTTTGCCTCATGGAGATCCCGTTGGGACGATCTTTGTCCCGATTTATCGGGATTAAAATCTTCTTTACCCCGTGTAATCTGTTGTTTTTCTTTTTGTCTGTTATACTTTTTTTCATTTATTACACGGGGTGAACCATGTTCCACATTTTTTTGCTAAAGTTGAAATGTGCTTTTTACAGTCAGGAATTCAAAATATTCTTTACCCTGTGTAATATGTTGTTTTCTTATGCTTTTGTTATCTTTTCATTAAGGCTATTACACGGGGTGAACAAAAAAACAAGAAATTGACTTGTAAGGGACTAAGAGTCAATTTACTGCTTTTTGAATTTGAGTTCGAGTGTCACGATTTTTTTAGGTAGAACCATGAGCGGAATTTCATAATCATTTTTGAGATCCAGGGATTCAATTACAAATTCTTCGAGCGAAAGAATATTTACTGCCGTCAATGGAAAATGAGTTTTGATAAAACCCTTAACGATTTTTTGCGTCGAATTAAAAAATCTCAGGATCGCGCTGCCATTATCATTGAATTTAAGCGCTGAAAAACACAAATCAGCTGGCTCAATTTTCAGGAATTCCATCTGAGTGGGTAATGAACCTTCAGCCTTATCTATCATATACAATTTGACTCCAAAAATCCTTGCATAAGCATCCGATAAAACCTGACCATTTTCCCATCCTCCCAAATAGGGATAAAATGAAAGTGTATATTTTAAGATTGACGTACCGTTTTTTTCTGCTGAAGATGATGATGGCAATGATTGTTTCTCAAGGATTGGTAATGATAAATATTTTTTTTCTCTTGTATTAATAAACGCTGACCGAATTTCTTTACAGACGATTGCGAATCCGGCAATCTCGTCGCTTAATCCTATAAAGGAATTTAATGACATTGTAACCTGTTTCTTTTTTCGCACTTCTTCAATCGATGAAATTTCTTGAATGTCAAAGCGTAAATCAGAATAAATATGATCAATCTTAAAATCTGCGGGAAAATAGCAATCGATTTTATGATCATCAGCCTTATCGACAACTTCAAGGTCAATATTTATAAACCGGGATAATCTGTTAAGTGATAAGATCACGGAAATCTTTGTCCGTTGATTTTCAACCCCATTATCCTGAACCCACTCATACTCAATTTTAAATGAACCAAATAATGTATTGTTGTCTAACCGGGTAATACGTGGTTTAAGCGAAGTTGTAATTATTCGCTCCTTCGATTTACCCCGATCGTCTAAAACAGTATCAATAAAGTATCCTAATGACCGGTATATCGCTCCGGTCTCTTTTGAAAAAATATTAAATGTGCCATCTAAATTAATCGTAACCTTGATAAAGTCATTTTCAAGACAATTATGAGACGAAACGATATTTTTACGATGAGGAGTGAACGACTTTGTTGTCGGAATAATCTTATAGGTTTTATATCCCATCGCAGGAAGCTTGCTCAATTCAAGGAAACAACGGTACCGTGTTTTATGAATATCATCCTGATGTTTAAATACAGGAAAAATATTTGTTTTACTTACATTCATACATGATATTTTCCGTCCGGATAAATCTTCAACCGCCACTTTCTCGAGCGCGATATCACCGGGAAGTTCCAAATCAACATCTATGATTTCTGTCCTGCTAAAAGGTAGCGGATTTACAACTGTAAAATAATATCCCTGTTGTTCATCAGGCAGTTGTATATTTTTCAATAACATCATGATAGAGTCGGTAAAAGCCGTATTAATCTGATTCAATAAGGACCTGTACTGACTACGAATTTGACGTATCCGGTTCCGATCTATTTTGGGACATTCATAAGTAGAATATTGCAATGATAAAAGTGATTCCCATAAACTTTGGATTTCACTTTTTGCATTCACACCTAATGTCTGCTGTTGAATAACATTCCATGGTTCAGCATAAAACTGTAATGAATGCTCTGCATGGGAGTTGCTTGTTCGAATTCTGGCGCAATTAATATTCGTAAACGTCTGTTCTAATCCTAAAAAGGGAATTGATTCATTTGACAGGACTTTAATAACTCTATCGGTATTTTTTTCCTTAATTCTCCAAAAATAATCCGGGAGAGACATAAGCTCGGCATGAACTCCTTCCAGCGAATTAAAATAATCAATAATGTTTTTTAAACGATCCGCACCGGCATCAGGATCAAAATCACTTATTAATAAAACAGGAGTATCCGATAGCTTATTTGTACAATTTTTCTCTAAGTGTGATATATATTGTAAATCTTCAAAATCTATACCGTTATTCAGATTTCGTTGATAAAAACACTTTACGAGCGCATTACTCCCGTCAACACCCTCCCATATAAATGCATTCGGTATATTTTGAGTAGTAGTAATTGGAATAAAAGCCGTATCTATGTTGAAACCATTGAAAATTTGGGGCAGTTGCGAATTGTTTCGACAGCTCAATGTTGTATAACCAACTTTCATGATATTGCCGATTTCATAACAGATTTTATCCCCCAAAAATAAATTCCGGATGAGAGTTTCTCCGTTTGCGAGACAATCATTTGGAGGTAAATACCACGGACCACACAATAAACGTTTTTCATCGATTAAACGTTTTATAAGTTCAATCCAGTCGGATTCGGCATTAATCAACGATTTTAAATACTTCGTATGGAAAGTCAAATGACAGGTCCCAAAACCAGGTGATTCTTCCAAGATTTTCAGAACCTGTTTAATTTTATCCGGAAATCCTTGATCTCCTTCGTCTTCCGAAAGATCCGAAAGCGTAAACAACGGGATAACGGAAATATTCATTTATTCCCTTGTATAGAACACTGTCCCCAAAAAGTCCAGATAAGTCGATTAACCCCAACATCAACAAATCTATGATTAATATAGTTTGCTTTTCTTTAAAATACAATACCTAAGAAATCGGGCAACGATAATCAGTCTTAATTAACGAAGTCACATTGCATCTGGTAGAGGGCAAAATATAATTCCGGAGTATTTTTTCTCCAATTTTGCCAAATACTCAAATTCTTCGGCATTGCCATATTCAAAACTTGGGATCAACCTGCGTATCCGCAAATCTAGCTGATACTGATCCAATAAATCTTCAATCCAGGCAAGATTCTTCGCCTTTACCTTATGATGTAATTGTGGTGATAGAAAACACCCCTCTTCTATTAGCCCTTGTGGTAATTGCCCGGTTGTAAACGGTAAATCAATTAAAGAAAGAGGGGGCAGCGCAACGATGATCTGTACACTGTTCGGAACTTTTTCTTGAATATATGAAAGCAAGCTAAACATTACTTCCGTTCGCCACTCCAACCATTCCGGCATCATGCTTTGAATTTGTTCTCCTGTTGAAATAATTTCACCAACAACCGAACTAAATTCCGTCACACAGAATGGGCAATAACAGAACGGCGGAATTCTATTTTGAATATCTAGTTCTTCCTTCTCCCAATAAAACGGAAATCGAAAATGCTCAAGATAGATAAAATCAAGGAAAGTATTATTAGCGATTAAATCAGTAATATTATAAAATGTCTTCAAACCATCAGGGTTGTTAGGACAAACGGGATAATAATCCGATTTAGGAACATACGTTACGCCAAGATAATTCATAGGCGGTGTAAAACTATCATTCTGGTATAAAACCCGATTCTGAAAACACTGAAGTTTAATGCCGGTTTTCAACCCTGCACTTTTTGCCTGAGCGATCATATTCCAAAAAGGAAGTATTTTCCGTTCTTTTGTACTATGTCCTATTGTATTTGCATTAGCTACTGGAAAAAATAATCCGTCAAATCCAAAGGATTTTACTCGTTCCAGCTGTTTGTTAAACTGTCTTTCAGAATATGTCTTCTGATTGTATGAAAAGTACAATGCCATTTTAACTTTCTACCGCTGCTGATTCATTATGATCGTTATCGCTAATTTTAATACAAATAAATACAAGTTAAGTACCCAAATGACAACTTCACTAAAATAATTCTTTTTAACATCAAAACAAAATAAGGGAGCAGCGCCACTCCCTTATCCTAACACTGTAAAAATCGAATGTCGGAGCGATAGGATTTGAACCTACGACCCCCTGAACCCCATTCAGGTGCGCTAGCCGGACTGCGCCACGCTCCGATTTCAAACAGCATCGTAATTTATGTTTTTTTATTGTGAAGTCTATAAAAAGGTATCAGGTTTCCCAATCATTCAACAGAACTAATATTTCTTTCAAACCCGATTTTATCTTTCGGATTACTTCTATTAATTGACTACTTGAATATTCTTCCTGATCAATATCACTAATGCCACCAGTCTCTTTAAACCGTTGCAAATCCTCGGGTTTTATGGACTTTAGTTTCTGCTTGGCTCCTTCAATAGTGAATTTTTTATCATAGAGCAGGTGTTTTATATATTGAATTAAAACTATATCTTTTTCACGATAAACTCTATTTCCCGCACGGTTTTTAGACGGAGCGAGTGAAGGAAATTCCGATTCCCAATACCGTAAGACATACTGTTTCAGTCCGGTCGTTTCGCTAACTTCACCAATAGAATAATACAGCTTTTTGATAGACCTTCCCATTTTACGTCCTATTTCACGCTTCACTTAAACCATTACTTTAATAGTATAAACAGAGGAATCTGATATGTCAAGTAAAATTTTAGTTATCTTAGTTATCTTAAAGTATTCACTATGATAGTGGCATTTGAGCAAAAATTAATTATGTTCTGTTTCAGAACTTCTTTGAATAAGTTAGAATCCCTCAAAAGTTTACGCCGTACAGATTCAATAGTATCTGTTCTGTAAACGGCTAATCGTGGAATAATTCCAGGAAGAAGTTGATTTTTATAATATTTGAATGAATAAAAACCACAGACGCCCTTATAACCAGATCGGAGCGTCAACGTTCTGATTCGATTGCTTATACTACCGAACGGAGGGGCAAAAAAATCTATCCGTTGCGCAAATTTGTCCTCAAGAATCTCTTTTGAACAGGTCAATTGGTAGATGATTTCGTTCTCGGTCATACCATGGATCGATTTATGGGAAACGCTATGAGAACCTATCTCCCAACCCGCTTTTTGAAGAAACCTGATCTCATCTTCATTGAGGTGTTCATAATGGATCCAGCCCAGATTGGCATCCCAGTCATTGCGCTTTCCGATATAATCTGTTATGATGAACACTGTCGCAGATATATTGTATTGACTTAAAACAGGAAAAGCAAATTCATAAACATCTTTATAACCATCATCAAAAGTAATAGCAATTGTCTTGTTATCCGGATTCTTCAATTTCGCGAGTTCTGACAGTGTAACGAATCGAAACCCGTTCTTTATTAAAAATTCAATGTGTTTTCTAAATTGCCCGGGATGTATGCAGGTAAGTCCTAATTCGGGCTTTGGATCGATTTTGTGATAAACCAGAATCCTGTTCGGATTTACAGGATTATTAATAATATTGCCCCCGCTTATATTATTGGACTGAAATGATACCTGGTGTAGAATTTTTTGGTAAATTCTCTGATTAGTTTATACGAATGTATTAAAGTGTTATCATCAGGTAAAAAGACGATCCTGAAATGATTTGTGCCGGGTTTTTGACCAAAACCTTTCCCATAAACCACTAATACTCCGGTTTCCTCAAGAAGTCCGATAACATATTGTTCATCGTCGATTCCTTTGGGAAGCTGTATCTGAGGAAATGCATAAAAAGCGCCGCCAGGCTTGACGCAGGAAATACCGGGAATCGCATTCAACATCTCAAACGTAATATCTCTGCGACGTTGAATCTTTGCCATCATTTCGGGCAGATGATCATCATCACCATTGAGAGCAGGTGCAATCATATACTGCTGAGGATGAGGTGAACATAATCTTGCGCGAAGTAATTTATTGATGGCTTCACGATAATCAACGATCATTTGGAGCGGATCGTGAAAAATCGCCCATCCTACTCTCCATCCGGGCATTATATAATTTTTACTTAACCCGCCAAATGTGATAATGGGCACCGTCTCGGACAGGGATGCAATCGAAATATGTTTTTGTCTATCAAAAAGCAGTTTATCATAAATCTCATCGGCAAATACAACAAGATTGTATTTTTCGGCAAACTGAAGAATATTCAAAATACTTTCCCGGTTGTAATTTGCACCGGTTGGATTATTGGGATTAATGACAACGATCGCTTTTGTTTTGTTATTAAGTCTGCGCTCCAACTCATCAAAATCGATCTGCCAACCGGTTTCTTCATTCAATAAATAGGGATTCAACTCGCCATGATACACCGGAATCTGTCCGCTGTACAGTGGATATCCGGGAGATGGCGTCATGATATTGTCACCCGGATCGATTAATGCGGCAATTGCCAGGGTGATTGCTTCCGAAGCGCCACTTGAGACAAAAACATCGTTGGGAGTAACATTTTTAATACCTTTAACCTCAACGGCGTTGCGGGCAATGGCTTCGCGTGCTTCTAAGATCCCCATTGAATCACAATAAGTCGACACATTATTTTTAACGCCGGCATTCGACTGAAGAATTTTGTCTGCAACGATTCGCCGTAAATCGGCAGGCGTTTCAAAATCATACACAGGAGGATCACCAATATTCAAATATAAAATTTGTTTTCCCTTTGCTTCCAATTGCTTCGCCTTTAGGACAATGTCACGGATAGCATAAGTAACATTTTTCGTACGATCTGCGGGTTTGACGGGCTTTGCCATTATTACCTCACCTTTATTTGGTGTTTGTATTTTCAGGAATAATAACTGTTTCAATAAACTGATCAGCATCAAAAAGATATCGCGCTAAATCAGTGATGTCTTCGATTGATACGCGATCAATAATATCCAACAATTCTTGAATTGTCATGATCCGGTTCTCGTAGATTTCCATTTTTGCCAGCCGGTTCATGCGGGACTGCATCCCTTCCAGTGATATGACCAACCCGCCTTCGAACTGTTGCTTCACTTTTTTTAATTCTTCCGAACTGATCGGATTTGTAACGAGTTTGTTCAACTCATCATAAATCATATTGCGAATCGTATCCAGCTGACTTGTATCCACACCGGCATAAACGCCAAAAAGACCATCGTTCAAATATAAATCCGAAAATGAGTAAATAGCATATACAAAGCCATATCTTTCCCGGATATTATGAAATAGCCTCGATGACATTCCCCCGCTGAGGATAACATTCAGTAGCGCCAAATGATAACGACGGGGATCACCCTGCGGAAACACTCTGCGTCCAATGATTAAATGAGATTGGCTAATCTGCCTTCGATACACTTTCTTTAATTCCTTGATAGGTGTAATCTCAGGCAAAACTCTGGAATTGTTGCCTCGTTGTAGTCCCGAAAGATATTTTTCAGTCAATTCCACAAGTTCATGATGATGAACTCTCCCGGATGCGGCAACCAATAGACGATCGGACGTATAGTTTGATTTAATAAAATCGATCAACTGGTCGCTTGTAAACGATTGAATATTTTCGATGCTACCCTGGATGGATCTGCCAATCGGGTGATCGGGAAACAGTTGCTCAGAAAAGTAATCGTGAATAATATCACTCGGCGTGTCTTCAATTTCCCTGATCTCTTCGATAATGACGCCCTTTTCGCGTTCCAGTTCGACACTATCAAAAAGTGGGTTCAGTACCAGGTCGGACAATACCTCAACGCCGGTTGAGAGATACTCACTCATTAAGCGTGCGTAAAAACATGTTACGTTCTTTCCAGTGAACGCATTCAGCGATCCGCCGAGTGATTCGATTTCGTTTGCTATTTGAAAAGCTGTCCGGGTCCTGGTACCTTTGAATGCGATGTGTTCAAGTAAATGGGCAATACCGTTTGTCTCAAGAGTTTCATCCTGAGATCCGGCAATTGCCCATATTCCCAAAGCAACCGAATACACCGAGTCGATGTATTCGGATATGACTCGGATTCCATTTGACAATGTCGTCTTCCGGAACCGTTCTTCGTTCATATTAATATCTGTTTCGTGACCGTGGATTATGTCGTGAGTTCCGGTCTCCATCGTTTCCGGAACGCGGCCTGCTATAGCGCTTCTCTTCGATATAACCTTCCGGCTTCTCTAAAAGTTCTTTTATGGATAATTCCCATCGCCCCGGTTGAGAGATTTTTTTAAGCAATATGTCAACTTTATCACCAACTTTCAGGACATCGTTCACGTCATTGGTACGTTCCCAGGCAATTTCCGATACATGCAATAAACCTTCTTTGCCAGGTAAAATTTCTACAAAAGCGCCGTAATTTTCGATACGTTTTACGGTACAGCCGGTATAAGTCTTGCCTTCTTCCGGCTGCTGAATCATAGCTTCGATAACGTTTTTAGCCATATCGGCGGATTCCGTATTAATTGCCGAAATAAAAACCATTCCCGTATCATCGATTTCTACAGTAGCGCCGCTATCGGCTTGAATTGCCTTGATGTTTTTGCCACCGGGGCCAATGATCTCGCCGATCATATCGACGGGAATCATGATTGTGGTCATTTTCGGCGCGTAAGGCGAAATGTCAGCCCGCGCTTCTTTAATGGTTTGTTCCATTATATCAATGATATGATAACGTCCCTCTTTTGCCTGTTCCAGAGCCTGCCGCATAATTTCCGTTGAAATACCGGCAACTTTCAAATCCATCTGAATGGCGGTAATACCATCCTGAGTACCGGTCACTTTGAAGTCCATATCTCCATAGTGATCTTCAGCGCCGAGAATATCGGATAATACAAAAACCTGATCGCCCTCTTTAATGAGTCCCATAGCAATCCCGGCTACTGTCTTTTTAATAGGGACACCGGCATCCATCATCGATAATGAACCGGCACAAACCGTCGCCATCGAGGAAGAACCGTTGGACTCAAGAATATCGGAAACGATTCGAATGGTATAGGGAAAGTCAATTTGTTCGGGAAGTAATGTTTTCAGGGCTCGCTCTGCCAGATTGCCATGACCGATTTCCCGGCGACTTGTACCGAACATTCGACGAACTTCACCAACACTAAACGGTGGAAAGTTATAATGAAGCATGAAGCGTTTTTTATATTCCTCGCGATCAATATCATCAATAATCTGTTCATCCATTTTCGTACCCAAGGTAACCGCTCCAAGGCTCTGGGTCTCACCACGGGTAAAAAGCGCCGAACCATGTGCTCTCGGCAGAATACCGATTTCACAAGTGATCGGTCTGATATCCTTCAATCCCCGACTATCCATACGAGTTTGACCGGTTATAATCAGATTCCGCATATCCTTTTTCAATATTTCGTCAACTTCATTACGGATAACGGAATCCTGTTCAGGATATGCTTCAGCCAGTTCAGTAGTCAATTCTTTTATAAATGTGCCAATGGTTTCCGAGCGAGTATGTTTAGAACTTTTTGCCATTTCCCGCCAGATACTTAATTGCGGCTCGGTCTTGTGTCTGATGGTCTCAAGCAATCCTTCGGGTAACTCAGTAGCGGCAACCCGGACTTTTTCCGGTTTAATTTCTTCAATAAATTCTTTCTGAAAATTTATCAGTTCAATAATTGCTTTTTGTCCAAATTCCAGAGCGCCGACTAAAACATCTTCGGATATCTCTTTGGATTCTCCTTCGACCATAACGATCGACTCTTCACTTCCAGCAACTACGATTTCCAGATCAGATTTTTCCATCTGTGACATAGTCGGATTCAGGACGTACTCACCGTCAATTCTACCGACGCGGACACCCGCAATCGGTCCTAAAAAGGGAATTTTGGAAATACTTAACGCGATTGAAGCGCCAGTAATTCCTAAAACATCTCCGGGATTTTCCTGATCGCCGGAAATTACAGTAGCAAAGATCTGGGTGTCACTGAAGAAACCTTCAGCAAACAAAGGACGGATCGGTCGATCAATTAAACGAGAAGTGAGAATCTCCTTCTCACTGGGACGTCCTTCTCTTTTGAAAAAACCACCGGGAATTTTACCGGCAGCGTAAGTACGTTCACGGTATTCAACCTGCAACGGAAAAAAATCCTGGTTCATCGGTTTTAATAAATTGGAAACTGCGGTAACCAAAACCATTGTGTCACCGTATCGAACAGTTACAGACCCATGCGCCTGTTTCGCCATTCGACCTGTTTCAATAATAAATTCTCTCCCACCAAGGGTTATCTGTTTACGTATCAATGTAATCTCCTGTCTTTTACTTGCGAATATTCAATTCGCTGATTAATTTTTTGTATGCCTCTTCATCTCTTTTACGAAGATAGGCTATGAGATGTTTTCTGCGACTAACAAGTTTTAATAAACCGCGCCGGGAACTATGATCTTTTTTATGTTCCAGAAAATGCGCATTCAGTGATTTAATGCGTTCGGTTAGTAAGGCAATTTGTGCCTCTATAGAACCGGTGTTGGTTGCATCTTTTCCGTATTTTTCTATCAAATCTTGTTTGACTTCTTTTGCTAATGACATTTAGTCAATCCTCCTTTTCATTGGTCTTATTTTTAATTTTTTTTAAACATTCTTTCTCATCCAAAATCATTTGGTTTTTTAATTCTTCCATTGTATCAAATTTAATTTCATCTCTTAAACGTTCCAGGAAATCCACTTCGATTTCCGCACCGTACAAATCCGTTTGGGCAGTATTCATTAAATTTACTTCGATAACACGGTCATGTTCATTAAATGTCTCCCGTATGCCGATGTTGCAGATGCCAAAAAAGTGTTGTTCATTCACCTGTACTTTTGACAGGTATACTCCATCTAACGGGATCATCTTTTCAGGATTGTCTATTTCAATATTAGCTGTCGGGAATCCCAGACTACTACCTCTTCCTACCCCATGCACGACATAACCGGAAATTCCGTAATCTCTGCCAAGTAATTGTGCGGCTTTTTCCACCTGACCTTCTTCGAGCAACGATCGAATTAACGAGGACCGTACCGGTTCATTATTCAGCAATATCGGTGCTACGGTTTCAACGGAAAATCCATATTTTCCCCCCAATTGGACAAGCTGCCCGGTTCGCCCACCGCGATCTTTACCAAAATGATAATCGTACCCGACAATTACTTTTCTAACATCAATTAGATTAACAAGCACCTTTTCGACAAATGCTTCACTGCCGGTATTTAACAAGGTTTCATCTACTTTCAGGAAAAGAGTTGCATCGAGTTCAGTATCGTCCAAAAGTTTCAATTTTTCTTTCGGTGTTGTTAATAGGGGAACGGAATTCCCGGATTGATTCAATATTTTACGGGGATGTGGATCAAACGTAATAGCCATAGAACCGGTTTGTTCCTGAACCGCAGAATTAATGACCCGCTGGATAATCTCCATATGGGCAAGATGGAGTCCGTCAAATACACCCAGTGTCACAACCGCTCCTTTGAAATTTTTTGGCAATGCATCAAGACCGAAAAACACCTGCATAGTTATAAAATTTATACCCCTGTTAATGCTAAATTTGAAATAGCACTCTGCAAATTTTCAACAGGGATAGCATCGTTTATCTTATATTCTCCAATTCTCGTCCTTTTCAAGGAGGTCAGATAGCCACATGTTCCTATGGCTCTGGCGATGTCTTCACCCAAAACGCGAATATACGTTCCGCTTGAGCAGGTGACGTTTATGCTCATCGAACACTCATCAATCATATTCAAAGTAAGATCGGATATAAAAACCGTTATTGGCTCCAGAATCACTTTCTGTCCTTTCCGAGCGTATTTATATGCTGGTTTCCCATTGATTTTTTTCGCGGAAAAAGCCGGTGGCACCTGAGTTATTTCTCCTGAAAATTGACTTTCCAGGTTCTTTAATACAGATTCATTTATTTCGGGAACTGCGGCAGTTTCAGTAATACCGGATGTATTATCGCCGGTAGCCGATGCCGATCCCAGCCTCAGAATGGCTTCATAACTTTTCCGGTACTTTAACAGTTCTGTCATCCGTTTTGTCGCTTTTCCAATTAGAATCAGTAAAACTCCCTCCGCAAAGGGATCCAATGTTCCCCCATGCCCGACTTTTATTCCAGGAAGAATCTGTTTCACTTTTCGAACGACATCATAGGAACTTAAATTCACCGGTTTATAGACATTCAGTATAAACTCAATCGGATTCTGAAATGTCATCTTCCTCATCTTTATGAATAGATTGAATTAAACGCTCAATATTATCTACATAGATCATTGAATCATCTTCGAAGAACAGCAATTTAGGGACATATTTTAATGTAATCCGATTACCTAAAAGCCCCCGGATATAGGAAGCCTTTTTAATGATATTTTTCAATATTCGTAGCCGCTGTGCCGGATCTTCATTGTAAATACTTAAATATATTTTTGCCTGCAGCAAATCACTGCTACAGCGCACATTCGTGACAGTTATCAGGCTGGATCCTTGACTGGGTAAATCCTTTATAAAAATCTCCCCGACAATTCTTTTTATTTCATCGGAAACCCGTCGTTTTCGATAATCAACCATCAGAATAGTTCGACCTTTCTATCTACTATCCGGATTCCTATCTGCTGCTCAAGAAAATCTTCGACTCTTTTCAATACCTGATGAACGATTTTTCCATCATCACTGATAGTGACAAGCCCAAGCAGAGTTCTTCCCCACTGATCGCCATATTTCAGATCGGCAATTGACACGTTAAATTTATTTCTCACCAGGTTTTTAATCCGGCTTAATACCGATCGTTTTTCTTTCAGTGAGTGTGTTTCAAGTAACAAAATTTCTACCTGTAATAATCCGATTGTCATTAATGGAAAGACCTATCAATTACTCCAATTTCCGTTTAACTGACTTTACTTCGAAGACATCGATTAGATCACCCGTTTCATATTTTGTATAGCCCACAACCGCAATACCGCATTCGTAGCCTTCCTGCACTTCCCTTACATCGTCTTTAAAACGTCTTAACGAAGATATCGAGCCATCATACACTACTTCATCATTTCGTCTGATTCGAGCCATTGCATTGCGATGAACTTTTCCTTCTTTTACATATGATCCGGCAATAAATCCTATTTTGGGAATTTTAAATACTTCCCGAACTTCTACTACTCCAAGATGCTCTTCGATCTTTTCAGGACTGAGCAATCCTTCCAGTGCCGCTTTGATATCGTCAGCCAGTTCATAAATAACACTATAATAGCGAATCTCAATATTTTCCATTTTGGCGAGTTCTTTGACTTTCGGATTAGCGGAAACGTTAAATCCGACTATTACCGCTCCGGAAGCTTTTGCGAGTAAAACATCGGTTTCTGAAATCTGTCCGGCAGCTTTATGTTTAACGCTGACGGCAACCTCTTCATTGCCCAGTTGGCTGATTGTCTCACCAATTGCCTCAACCGAACCATCAACATCACATTTCAGGATCACATTCAGTTGTTTAATTTTTCCTTCAGCAATCTGTTGTGAAATTGTGTCCAGTGTCCATTCCTTGGTCTGGCGGAACTGTTGTTCTCTTTGAATTTTTTGACGCTCGGAAGCAATTTTTTTTGCTTCTCTTTCATCTTCAACGATGGCAAAAATATCCGCCAAGCGCGGCAACACATCAAATCCAACTATAACAGCAGGATCGGATGGCTCTACTTTTTTTAATCGTCGTCCCCGCTCATCATAAATAGCACGAATACGTCCGCATGCCGGACCGCAGACAAATGGATCACCGATACTTGCAGAACCTTTCTGAATCAAAATTGTTGCCATAGGACCGTGTCGTTTATCCACTTTTGATTCAATGACAGTTCCTTTTGCCATAGTATCAACATTTGCCTTCAGTTCCAACATCTCTGCTTCAAGCAAAAGCAGATCGAGTAGATGGTCAATACCTTCGCCGGTTTTAGCAGATATTTCTGCAACCTGAACCGATCCGCCCCAATCTTCAACTAAAACATTATGCTCGGACAATCCTCGTTTAACTTTTTCAATATCAGCTTCGGGCTTATCTATCTTATTAATAGCGATTACAAGAGGAACATCCGCTGCTTTGGCATGGTTGATAGCTTCAACAGTTCGGGGCATCACGCCATCATCGGCTGCCACTATTAATACAACAATATCGGTCACCTGCGCTCCACGCGCCCGCATAGCCGTAAAGGCTTCATGACCGGGTGTATCCAGAAATGTTATCTGTTTTTTATTTTCCAGAATAACTTTATAGGCGCCAATATGTTGGGTAATACCACCTGATTCACCGGCGACAACATTGGTATTGCGGATATAATCCAGTAAAGAAGTTTTTCCGTGATCAACATGCCCCATAATCGCCACGACAGGCGGTCTTGGAATGGCATTTTTAATATCATCTTCAGTCTCTTCAATTTTCAGAATTTCTTCACCGTACTGTTCCACCTGTTCAGCTTCATATTCAAATTCATCGGCGATTAAGGTGATTGTATCGAAATCAAGACGCTGGTTAATTGTGACAAACATTCCAAGTTGGATACATTTAGAGATCACGTCTGCAGGATCAACATCCATTAATGTTGCCATTGTTTCGACAGTTGCGAATTCACTGATCCTGATTTTTTGTGTTTCTTGCTGTTCTTCCTCTTTAGGCACATCCTGTTTTTTATATTTTTTTCGAGTGATCTTTTCATCCATTTTCGCCATAGTACGACGGATGGAATCTTCCACTTTTCGTTCATCAATATTGGTCAGGTGTTTGCCTTTTTTACCCTTTTTCTTTTTATCATCTTCCGTCGGACGCCGCTTTCCACTCTTTTGATCTAATCGGGATTCTATATCAGAGATGGTAATACGCCGGAGTTTACGTTTTTCCTTTTTCTTTTTCTTCCGATCTTTTTCACCGTCTTCAATACTCTGTTTTTCAGATGGGGTTTCGGTGATCGGCTTACCGGAAGCAACTCCAGGTGTCACATCCGTGATTTTAGTGGAGTCTCTAACATCCTTCAGTAAGAAATCCAAAATTTGAGAACTAAAATTATAGCTTAATTTTATTGCGGAATCGATGAGAGGAATAGCATGGTGGTAAACTTCTGTTTCTATTTTCTTCCGTTCCAGTTCAGCGCTTTTACGGGCTTCCTCTTCCGCTTTGCGTTTGGATTCAGCTTCTCTGCGGGCTCTTTCTTTCCGAAATCGCTCAACTACATCTTTCTCACGGGCAAATTCCTCCAGGATATTCAGATAGATCGTTTCATCCACGGAAGTCATAATACTCTTAACCGGAATATCCTCTTTTTCCAGAAATTTTATTATCTCAATATGCGAGATATTCAATTCCTTTGCAATCTCGAAAATCCGCTTCTGTTTTACTTTTACTTCACCAATCATAGACCTCTCTCTATTAGAGCCGAATTATTCATTTTGCTCCTGTACTGTATCATCAATGATGTCGCCTTCGGAGAATTCAATATCTTCCTCAGTCTCTCCATCCTCAGATTCATCATAGTCCTCTGAACTTGCGGCTTCTGACTGAGCCGCCTCACGAGCTGCTTCAATTTCGGCTTTACGGTTTTCTACGGCCACTTCAACAACGGCAATAATCTTTTCAACCGTTTTTGCACCTAAGCCCTTGATGCTGACCAACTCTTCCTGGGATGTATTTAAAAGTTCTTCCGCGGTTTCAATTCCGACAGAATAGAGCAATTTCCAATTATGCTCAGTCAGTCCTTTAATTTCTTCCAGATATATCGTTTCTGACTCGGTTAATTCGTAATCGGATTTCTTAATTGCATCTATCGTATATCCGGTTACTTCAGATGCCAGCCGTATATTCTGGCCCATTTTACCGATAGCCACCGAAATTTCACCATCGTCAAAAATAGCCAGAGCTGTCTTTTTTTCCTCATCAATTTCCAGCATGTATGGTTTTGCGGGAGAGAGCGCCCGTGTAATTAAAATTTCCGGTTCACTACTATTGTTGATGATGTCAATCTTTTCATTATTCAATTCTCTGACAATTGCCTGAATCCTGCTGCCTTTAATTCCCACACATGCCCCGACAGCATCAATCCGGCGATCATTGGATTCAACGATAACTTTGCTTCGATCACCCGGATGCCTGGCTACTTTTTTAATCTCAATCGTTTTATCATAAATTTCCGGAACTTCATTTTCAAACAATTTAATTAAGAATAAAGGATCCGCTCTGGATACGATAATTTCCGGTCCGGTTGTACCAAGCAAAGCCTCTTTGAGGATCGATTTTATGCTTTCACCCCTGCGATAACGTTCACCCGGTATCTGTTCTTCGCGTGGCATTTTTAATTCGGCTTTCCCGATATTAATAAAAATCGCATCTCTGCGGATCTGATGCACATCGCCAATGATAATCTGCCCCGTTTTTTTTGAGTATTCCTCGTAAATGGCGGTTTTTTCAACTCTTAAAATTTGTTGATTCAGGATTTGTTTGGCGTGGGAGATTAATCGCCTTCCAAAGCTGACGGGATCAATAATTTCTACATAGGGATCGCCAATCTCCAGATCAGGTTCCAATATCCGGGCTTCCTCCAGACTGATCTCAGTTAGCGGATCAGTAACTTCCTCAACAATAACTTTATGTTGATAGATTTCTATCTCACCCTTATCCATATTCACAATGACGTCAAAATTCTCAGTAGTCTGATACTTCTTTTCAATAAGCGAGAGAAAAACTTGTTCGATAATCTCACCTAATTCGCTTCGATCGACATTTTTTTCTCGAGCGATCTGTGAAAAGGCTTCAATGATTTCTCGGTTTATCAATTGATAACTCCTCTATCTTTTGCTTACCATTTTAACACGATTTTTGCATAATCGAGTTCGTTAAACGTAATTTCTTTAAGAACTCCTTTTATCTCAAAAACAAGTCTATCTTTATTGACCTCTTTTAATTCACCTTTGAAAGGTGATTGCACAGTCGAATTCGTATGAAAAACCTTCAACGATCTGCCAACATTACGCGGAAAATCACGGTATTCTTTTAACTTATAGTCGATCCCCGGGGAAGTGACTTCCAACTGATATCCGTCAGCCAATAATTGGTCCAGAGCTTCATTTGCATTTAATGCTTTCGTAATGGCAGTAATCTCCTCCATTGTGATTCCATCGACCGATTCAACGACCACTTTTACAAGAGTACGACTCCCCTGTAAATTGATCGAAAAACCGACTAAATAAGCGCCGCAATCTTCAGCTACTTTTGTCACGATCTTCTTTATGTTTTCTTTCACAGTTTCCATCTTAATTCTCCAAATGAAAAAAGTGGGTCTGTCAACCCACTTTTAACGCCCGAAATTTACAATAAGGAAATAAATAATGCAACTTTAAATAATAGTTAACCTTTCAACACCTTTATCTCTGCGTTCAGCATATCGACTTGAGATTTATATTTGTAATCGAGATCGTCTTCAGGCATCATTTTTAATAGTCGTTCAGCCTTTTCGATATCACGGAGCTTGATGTAGTTTCTCAC
>JADHWC010000052.1 GCA_016783665.1 Fidelibacterota bacterium
GCACTATGAACAAATACAACTGCCTCGATTTTACGGAATCAATAATCGGAGATGCCGCTTAATGCTGACCGACACTGTTTTTAACTGGGTTTTTCTAACAATCCTTATCGGTTTTATTGCGCTACTATTCGCTTTGGTAAAATCACTCTGGGTCTCCAGACAGGATTCCGGCAACGAGACCATGCAAACCATCGCCAAACATATCCGCGATGGCGCAATGGCATTTCTCTACCGTGAATACAAGGTGTTGATTATATTTTTGGCGGCTGCGTTCATCCTGCTTTTTCTGGGCAATACCGGATGGAACCGTTTAGTGGCTGTTTCTTTCGTAATTGGAGCACTCTGTTCTGCGCTGACCGGATATATTGGAATGAGAATTGCCACTTTAGCCAACGTCAGAACAACGCAGGCAGCCAGAACCAGTTTGAATAACGCCTTAAAAGTGGCGTTTTCCAGCGGCTCGGTTATGGGTTTAAGTGTCGTTGGTCTCGGTCTGATCGGTCTGGCATCATCATTTACCGTTTTGGGGAAAATATTTGGAACTTCCGCCGCCAGTTTGACGGATCTGGTTCTCCCGATTCTCAGCGGGTTCAGTTTCGGAGCTAGTTCGATTGCTCTTTTCGCCCGAGTCGGAGGCGGTATTTATACAAAAGCCGCCGATGTGGGCGCTGATCTCGTTGGAAAAGTCGAAGCTGGAATTCCGGAAGACGACCCCAGGAACCCGGCGACTATCGCAGACAATGTCGGTGATAATGTTGGAGATGTTGCCGGTATGGGCGCCGATTTATTTGAAAGTTATGTTGGCTCCATCATCGGCGCTATGATACTTGGCGCCGTATATGGTCTTAATTTAGTTGTGCTTCCCCTCGCTCTGGCTGGCCTGGGCATTATTTGTTCATTAATCGGAACATTTTTAGTAAAAACTCATGAAGGCGGAAACCCGCAAAAGGCGCTTAACAAAGGCACTATTGTCGCCGACGGTTTAATGCTGTTGTTGATTTATCCGGTAACTAAACTGTTTCTACCGGAAAGCATATCGGTCGCCGGCGTATCTATTACTGCACTCGGAATATTTCTGGCAACCCTGTCCGGACTCGTTGCCGGTTTTGCAATCGGTATCATCACCGAATATTACACCTCGGAATCCAAAAAACCGACGCAATGGATTGCCAAACAATCTCTCACCGGACCGGCAACAAATATTATCGCCGGTCTCAGCCTTGGAATGTTATCAACCATGCTGCCAATCCTTTTCATTGCCGGCGCTATTATGATAGCCTACAGCATAGCGGGCTTATACGGAATCGCCATCGCTGCTCTTGGAATGTTGTCAACAACCGGAATTCAGTTGGCAATTGATGCTTTTGGTCCGGTTGCCGACAATGCCGGCGGCATCGCCGAAATGTCCAGGTTGGGCAGAGATGTTCGCAAACGCACCGATAAACTCGATGCAGTTGGAAATACTACGGCGGCGGTTGGAAAAGGGTTTGCAATCGGCTCGGCTGCATTGACCGCTCTGGCTCTATTTGCGGCATTTCAAATTTCCGCCGGAATAACGTCTATCAACTTGACCAATCCGTTCGTCATTGCCGGTTTATTGATCGGTGGTATGTTGCCCTTCTTATTCAGCAGCATGGCTATGAAGGCTGTTGGTGAAGCCGCCTACGAAATGATCAAAGAGGTCCGCAGGCAGTTCCGGGAGATCAAAGGTTTGATGGAAGGCAACGCTATAGCCGACTATTCCAAATGCGTCGATATTGCCACTGCAGCCGCCATTAAAAAAATGATATTACCGGGTACACTTGCCGTTGTTATACCCCCGGTATTGGGATTTCTGAATAAGGAAATGCTGGGCGGTCTGTTGGCGGGTGTCACTGTTACCGGTGTATTGATGGCGATTTTTATGGCAAATGCCGGCGGTGCCTGGGATAATGCCAAAAAATATATTGAAAAGGGAAATTTGGGTGGTAAGGGCAGTGATCCCCACAAAGCCGCTGTAATTGGCGATACAGTCGGCGACCCTTTTAAGGATACTGCCGGACCGTCATTGAATATATTAATAAAGCTAATGGCAGTTGTTTCACTTGTTATTGCGCCATTACTTAGGTAGCTAACCGAACGAATATTAACATAAGGAGTTTGACCTGTGAGGTATTACGAAAATCTTTTTATTGTTCATCCTAACCACGAACAGGAAAAATTAACCAATACAATTGAGGCGGTAAAAAAGGAAATCTCCAATTTGAACGGCAACGTTCTGATTGTTGAGGAATGGGGAAAACGCCGCTTAGCCTATCCCATTGAAAAGCATAGATACGGCATTTATGTTCTGATCCAGTATGAATCGGAAAATTCCAAAATAAATAGTGATCTGGAAAGCTGGATGAAGCTCAGACCTGAAATTTTCTCCTGTATTACCGTTACCCTTGAAGAAAAACCGGAGCTGAAAACAAAAGAAATATCCGATATTAAAGAAACCAAATCAGAGTAGATATTTTTCATCACGCAACAGCATGATGATCGCATCGTACTCTACTCTCAAGATATAAGAAAGGGAATAACATGGCATTATTAAGCAAAAAGAAAATCTGCAAATTTTGCGAAAACCGAAGAGACCAAATCGATTATAAAAATTACAAAGTCTTAAGGCGATTCATCACAGAACAGGGAAAAATTATTCCCAGTAGAATTACCGGAACATGTGCAAATCACCAACGCGAACTGACCCGGGCAATAAAACGCGCCCGCAACATTGCGTTACTACCCTATTCATACGACGTTAAACAAAATTAATTAAACTTGATACACAGGAGGCAAATGTGCATATTATACTACTTCAGGACCATGAAGGTTTGGGAAGCGCCGGCGACCAGCAGGATGTCAAAGACGGATATGCCCGTAACTATTTAATTCCCAAAGGCATTGCTCTGAAAGCCGATAAAAACAGCCTTAAAAGATTTCAGGAAATGGCTCGCCTGAAAGAGATGAGAAAAGACCGCGCGCTTAAGAAATCCAGAGAATTAGCAGAAAAATTACGGTCCCTTTCTTTGACCGTACCGGTACAGGTTGGCGAAGAAGATCGTGTTTTCGGGGCTGTTACATCTTTGGAAATTGCTCAGCAATTGAAAGAAAAGGGCTATGAAATCGATAAACGCCAGATAATGCTTGAGGAACCAATCAAATCTCTCGGTGTTTTTGAAATTCTGATTAAACTCCATTCGGAAATCACGACGTCCGTAAAGCTCTGGGTCATCAAAGCCTGACCGTCAACGACAAAATATCTTCAGAAAGGCGAAACGTTTCCTATTTCGTCTTTTTATTTTATGAACGACCTTATGTTTGCGTTAAGGTCTTGTGAATAGATTTTTAACGAAGTATATTTTTTATAATTATGTCCGGACCTTTCGTTAATATTGCCTTTCCTTCGTCATTACGACAATTATTCACCTATAGGTTGAAGCAGGATAGAACACTCCCCGTATATCCGGGTCAACGAGTTGTTGCGCCCCTGAAAAATGTTCAAACGGTCGGCTTCATTGTTGAAACAGATGTGCAAGCGCCCAAGTCAATAAAAATAAAAGATCTCATCGAAATCATTGATCCGGAACCACTAATCCCGGTTGATTTATTTAAATTTCTCATAAAATTAGCTGATTATTATCTGGCGCCTATCGGAAAAGTTCTGTCGGCGGCTATCCCTTCGGAATACCAGATCCAGAAAAAACGTCGTCTATTTGTCAGCGCTTCGCACACAGACACCGTTCCCGATGAATTCCTGCAACTTTTTCAGAAAATTTCCTCAAACGAATCGTTCCTGCTTTCGAGCCTTGCCGCTCATTATGATCGGGATTTTTTAATTAAAGGAATTAGCGTTCTCAAACAACTCAGGAAAATTAGCGAAACACCGGTTTTCAGCCATCCCCGCAGCCAGCGCTGGATTGAAAAAACGGTCAAACTGGCTCCTCACGTAAATAAAGAAAATCCGGATATTTCGAAACGAGCATCGCGCCAATGGGAAATTATTGAAGCGCTTCTCTCAAATAATATAATCAGACATGATGATATCAATCGATATTCATCCAACGCTATGAAAACACTTCTGGATAAAGAACTGATTATAATTGAAGAAAATGCCAAAACAGACGATGCTTTCTGGAAAGATTTTCACCCCAAAGATAAGAAAATAGATTTAACCGAAGAACAGCTACAGGTGTTTAATCAAATTCAACCACATATCGAATCTGATAAATTTTCACCCTTCCTATTACAGGGAGTCACGGGCAGCGGCAAGACAGAAGTCTATTTGAAATTGATCAATGAAGCTATTTCCATGGGGAAAAGCGCCCTTGTTCTGGTTCCGGAAATTACACTAACAATTCATCTTGCCAGCCGGTTTCGCGGGGAATTTCAAGACAAGATCGCCGTATGGCATAGTCAATTGAGCGGAAGTCAGCGGAGCATAGTGTGGAAGAAAATCCGTGATGGCGATTACCCTGTGGTAATCGGAGCCCGCAGCGCAGTTTTATTGCCACTGAAAAATCTCGGGCTTATTATCGTTGACGAAGAACATGACGGTTCTTATAAACAACGGGAGCAGGAGCCAAAATATCACGCCCGGGATGCAGCGTTAATGCGGGCGGTGGAATGTCACGCAACCGTAGTGATGGGATCTGCCACGCCAAGCCTTGAAAGCCTGTATAACGCCGCTACGGGAAAATTCCGAAAAGTCGAATTAAAACTACGGTATTCTAACGCACCGTCCGCAAAAATCGAAATCATAGATATGAAAAAAGAGTGGAAGGAGACCGGAGATTACAATGCTCCCATTTCCAAAGCGTTGTTAAAAAAAATCGGTGAAAAATTAAAACACGGCGAGCAGGTATTGCTTCTTCAAAACCGAAGGGGCTATTCAAACGTCGTGTTATGCCCTGATTGCGGTTGGGTCCCGCGGTGCCGAAATTGCGATATAACACTGACCTATCATAAAATCAACGCCAGCATGCAGTGCCACTATTGCAACCTTATGGATGCGCCGCCGGCAATCTGCCCAAAGTGCCAAGCAAATAAATTTCTTTATCCCGGATTTGGAACCCAGCGGATAGAAACAAAGCTGCAGGAAGTTTTTCCCGATCATTCTATTGTGCGTCTGGATATTGATACAACCCGCAAACGGGGATTTGCTCAACAGGTTATGAGAAAATTTGAAAAGGGCGAGATTAATATTATCATTGGCACCCAAATGATTGCCAAGGGTCTTGATTTTCCCAATGTTACTCTTGTTGGCGTTTTAAATGCGGATATCGGTTTATTTATGCCCGATTTTCGGGCAAGAGAACGGGTATTTCAATTACTTTACCAGGTTGCCGGTCGCGCCGGAAGAGGCAAAATTCAGGGAGAGGTGCTTATCCAGACGTTTAACCCGCAGGATATCACGGTGCGCTATGCTATGCAACAAAACATTGCAAAGTTCACCGCCATGGAATTAAACGAGCGCAATCCCATTAATTACCCGCCGTTTAGTCGGGTTGCGCTGATATTGATCTCCGATTTAAACGATGAGCGCGCTTTGGAAATAGCGGAAAATGTGACCCGGCACTTGAAGCAGCTAAGACGCAATATGGAGATATTAGGACCAACTCCGGCACCTTTGAGAAAAATTAAAAATCGCTACCGTTATATAACGATCATTAAATCACGAAAAGAATCAGATCCGAACGGTTCAAATCTCCGGCGAATTCTATATAAATTTATTACATCACCAGCATATCACTCATTCAGCCGTCGGGCGCGAATCAGCGTTGAAATTGATCCCCTGGATTTACTCTGATGCAATCGAAACTCATTCTGTTATTATTTCTTAGCGCATTTTTATCTGCCGGAGAACAGCAATTGTCCGAAGACAACTTTCACATCATTTACCCGGAATCGTGCCGTGAACTGGCAAAATATACATTAAACACTCTCCGGGAATTAACTCCTCAATTAACAACAATATTTGGTTCGAAATCAATGCCAATCCGGTTTATTCTCGTCAACTCACGAAAAGAGTTTGAATTGAAAACCGGCTCACATTTACCGTATTGGACCAGCGCCGTCACCTTGTTTCCACAAAAAGTCGTCGTTATAAAAACCCCAAACCTTACCCACACAACCCTGCGGCAATACCGCAAAACAATAAGCCATGAACTCGTCCATTTAGTCCAGGGATATCATGTACCGCTTAATATGACCCCTACATGGTTTAACGAAGGATTAGCCGTTTACCTGACAGATCAATTCAATCTGCAAAGTCGAGTTGTATTATCCCGGGCAATTGCCAAAAACTCAATTATTCCGTTAGATCGACTGTCTGACTTTCTGCAATATAACCATGTTCAGGCAGAACTGGCATATACCGAAAGCGCCACGGTCATCGAATTTCTGACCCAGGTGTACGGCCCATCGGTTTTGACGGAATTATTCAACATATTATCGGAGAAAAAGGATTTCGACCAAAGTTTATACCTGGTCACCGATATAGAACCGGGCACTCTTCAGTTTCGCTGGAAAAAATATATCACCAGCCGGTACAGATGGATATTTCTGTTGGACATTCAATACATAATTTGGTTAATTATACCAGTGCTGGTCATTATTGCCTTTTTTGTCAAAATTAAACGGAACAAAAAAATCTTTCACAAGTGGAATATTGAAGAAAACGACATGCCGGTAGAATGAAAAAACGCTCGCTATTCCCAATAATATTATTTATGCTGCTTCCGGCTGCCGGGTTATATAGTCAAGCGCTGTTCCAGGGTTTGAACCAACCAATTAATGCCCGTGGCTGGGGCATGGGCGCAGCGACAAGCAGTCAATTCAAAGGCGCTTCCGGAATGTTGTACAATCCCGCTGTCATTGCCCGCGCTCCGGATTTATGGCAACTTAATTACACCTCCTTTCCTCTTGATATTGCATCTTCATCTGCCTTTGCGATTTTTCACACACCGCTCAAAGGCAAATTCGGATTATTGCTCAACTACCTTGATTACGGTTCTTTTACAGAACGGGATATGGACGGGAATGAAACCGGATCGTTTAACGTCAACGACCTTACGTTCCGGCTAAGTTATGGCTTACAACTCACCCGCAGGCTCAGTATCGGTTTAGCATCGGGATATTCACATTCTCAATTAAGTTCTCTGTCCGCCCGCGCATTGCTTGGCACTATTGGCATTCAGTATTATGACGATGTATCCACCCTGTCAATCGGGATCAGCTATCATAATTTCGGAACGCTGATTGAAGGTTATGCCAACGATAACGAGTCGTTACCGTCCACTTTTATTATCGGTGTTTCTAAAAAACTGGAGCATCTGCCGTTGATTATTTCAATCGATGGATATCAAGCTTATGCGGACGAGTACGTTGCCAAGATCGGTGGCGAGTTTATTATTAGTGACCACTTTTTCCTGAGATGGGGCACCTCCACTCGTCGTTTTCAAATCCGGGGTCAGGAAACATTTAGAAATTTCTTTGCTTCCACATCAACCGGAGCCGGTATATATTTCAGTTCTTTTTTTGTTGATATGGCATTTGTTGGGCTCGGTGATGCGGGAGTTATTTCCTCATTCAGTATCACACAACATTTTTAATAGGAGTTTTACCATGAAACATAACCCGTTACAATTACTTTTATGGGTATCTATCGGATCATTTTTATTCTTATTAACCTGGTGTGAAAGTGATGATAGTTATTCTGCCAGCTACGCTCATGATATCGAGCCGATTTTTAGTACTCGATGTATTCCATGTCATTTAAGTGAAAATGGTAATTCCGGCAATTTAAATCTATCAAGCTATACCTCCCTGATGGCAGGCAGTAGCAACAACGGACCTGTCGTGGTTCCGGGCGATGCCGATAACAGTCTTCTGTACGAAGCCGTATCAAAACCTTCTGAAGAACAGAGTATTTTAACTACTCGCATGCCACAAGGAGGGGAGCCTCTCAGTCCCGTTTCCATTCAGTTGATTGAAGATTGGATCAATGAGGGTGCAAAAGATAATTGATGACCGTCTTTGGTTTCTAATAAAAAAGGGGTGGCGTGCCACCCCTTTTTAACATATGGAATTTTCTCTACGACGATTTGGTAAGAGTGTATTCAACGGTTACCCAGCCATATCCTTCCACATACTCGGTGTTTGACGTTAACACCATTGTGTTTTCAGTAATCTCGTATGACTGAACCCAGGCTATCTCCGTATCATCTACAAGATAGATGAAGACATATCCATTATTTGTTGTCCATGTAAAATTATCTGTGAAAGTACCATACAACGTAACTGTCGTCCAGGATCCCGACCAATCAGTGTTTAAGACCAAAGTGGCTTGGAAAATCATTGGGGTTTCTACACCATTTATTTTCCAGGAACTCGCAATCCAGGTACCTATACCGGCAGGATCATGCTCTCCCACATCTTTTACAAAAGTGTATGTTTCCGTTGTTCCTTCCATACCATAGGATGTGCCGGTAAGCACATCCTCGCTGACACTATACTTAATAACCATCGCATATTGATCACCTTCGGAAATTACAATAAGATAACTACCAGTAGTCGTCCAGTTAAAATTACTGGTTTCAACATCTGTTGTGTCTTCCAGATCTTCCACCAGGTAATCTTCTCCGGATCCATTTGCCACGAATGTTACTTTTTCGAGCATCAGCTGCCGTTCTCCGTCGCTCTTTAATTCGACCAGAGCCCAATCACCAATCAGCGCGGCGTCTTTTTCACCGGTATATTTTACATACACTTCCTGATAATCATGCCCACCGCTGGTATAGTTAAATTGCACAACATTATTGTCTTCCAATAAAGTATAACCACCTGACCAGATGATGCTGTCATTTTCATCCGTGACGGTCATAATATTGTCATCGATTTCCCAAGTGAAGACATTATGACCTGGCTCTTCCTGTTCAGGCTCGTCAAAACCATCGCCTGTGCCGCTTCCGTCATCATTTAGATACACAACTGACGGCAGACCATATTGAACGCCGTTAATGGTCATATAAATGCGGTGCCAAATACCAACCAGATCCTGACTTAAGTCTTCTTCTTCATCTGTAGAAAAAAATCTTCCAGACAGGCAGGTGCAAACAGGAGCATAGCAGCCAGCCCAACGATTATCAAAAATGATTTCTTCATTTCAAATCCTCCACATTTTTCTCCAATATATGGAATCCCACAATAATTAGTCGTGCGCTGGAATACATTTATTCCTTGATCCTCGTAGAATCCCAGTAGAGATAAATTAAAAGCATGACAAACATAAGAAAACCGACTATTTCACCACCGGAAGATTCTGCCCAACGCTCGGTGCCAATGGCTGTCATCAGTGTCCAGCTCTGATCAATAAGCTGCTTGCCGAAAAATACGATAAACGCGGAAAGAACACCCATAATGGCGCCGCCAGCGATAAATCCGGAAGCAATCAGAGTACCTCTTTCCTTCCGTTTTTTAACGAGATCCTCATTCTTGCTACTCTTCCCGACAAAATGAGATATCAATCCGCCAGCCAGAAGCGGAGTGTTCAGGTAAATCGGTAAATACATGCCCAAAGCAAAAGCTAAAGGCGGCACCCCGATAAGCTCTAAAATAATTGCTAAAAACACGCCGGCAAGATAGAGTAGCCAGGGCGCCGGTGCACCTGTCATAAGTGGTTTTAACACTGCTGCCATTGCAGATGCCTGGGGAGCTTCCAGTCCACCCGGACCAAAGCCATAGGTTTTATATAAGACAAGAATGACAATGCCAACAGAAGCGGCTGCAAACAAGGTTCCCAGAAATTTGTAACTTTCCTGTTTTTTCGGGGTTGTTCCCAGCCAGTACCCGATTTTCAAATCAGAAACAAACGCGCCTGCCATTGACAGGGCGGTACAGACGACGCCACCGATTATTAACGCTGCCAGCATCCCCGGTTCGTCTTTCAACCCGACTTTAACCAAAATAACCGAAGAAAGAATCAAGGTCATAAGCGTCATACCTGAAACCGGATTTGTGCCAACAATTGCAATGGCACGAGCCGCCACGGTTGTGAACAAAAAGGCAATAATAACCACGATCAGAAGCCCGACAATGGCGTGCCAGAAATTCAATTCAACCACTCCAAAAAGGAAGAAGATGAAGATCGCCACAAAGGTCAGCAGCAATAAGATTGAAACCCACTTCATCTTAATATCTTTCTGTGTCCGCATTTCCGTATTGTTCTCGCCGGTATGAATTCCTCCAAACAGCTCTTTTCCAGCTAACTTAAAAGCGTCGGCAATAATTTTTGATGATTTCAAAATTCCGATGATACCGGCAGCGGCAATACCACCAATACCAACGTGGCGGACATAATTACTGAAAATATCCTGAGGCGCCATTTCCTTGATCGTCATAGTTGCCTGAAAAATAGGCTCCGGTACATACTGGCCCACAAAATAAACCAGCGGTATCAGCACCCACCATGCCAGAAACGATCCGCAGGCAATAATCAAAGAATATTTCAACCCGACGATATATCCCAAACCGGTTACCGCAGCGCCGATATTTATTTTCAAAACCAGTTTCATTTTGTCCGAAAGGACCTGGCCCCAATGGAATACCTGGGTAGATACGACCTCTTTCCAGAAGCCAAAACCGGATACGCAGAAATCATAGATTCCACCCACAATCGCAGCCGATACTAATACTTTTGCCTGGTCTCCACCACCTTCGCCGGCAACCAGCACCTCCGTGGTGGCGGTTGCTTCAGGAAATGGAAATTCTCCGTGCATATCCTTGACAAAGTATCGACGGAAAGGAATTAAAAACAGAATCCCTAAAAATCCTCCAAATAACGCTGCCAGAAAAATCTGCAGGAAGCTGACATTAATCCCCAAAATATATAAACCGGGAATCGTAAAGATTGCCCCCGCAACAATAACTCCTGAACTGGATCCAATGGATTGGATAATGACGTTTTCCTGGAGCGCGTTTTTGCGTTTTAACAGCACCGACATTCCAGCTGCAAGAATCGCAATTGGAATAGCCGCTTCAAACACCTGTCCGATTTTCAATCCCAGATAAGCTGCTGCCATGGAAAACAGTACTGAATAGAACAATCCCCATATTAATGAGTAACTGGTTACTTCCGGGACGATTTTGCCGTCCGGTATCACCGGGATAAACTCTTCTCCATCTTTCAGTTTACGATAGGCGTTTTCCGGTAATTTGACCTGATCCGATTTTTCCATTTCGATTCATCCTCCATAATAATGATTACTCTTTAACCGCGTAAAATATAGTTGTCCACAATCAACCGACCGGACACATGAATTAACATTGTGCCGATAAATCTGAAATAAATGCCCTAAGAGCCTCAATCAACTAATGCGCTTTTTCGATGATATAGTGTTTTATTCGTTCAGAAATAGTATTGTAAATAGTGTTTATTTCTTCGTCGGAAAGGGAGTCCAGCCAGCTGCGCACTTTTCTTCCATATTTCTGAGTCCATTCAAAATAGGCGCGTTTCCCAATATCACACCCTTCCTGCTGGCTACAGAGATATTTATACTTTTCCATTTCCGCAATTTGTATTCCCATTTCTTTTTCGTGTCTTGAAAGGATTTTTGTTCTTACCGGATTCTCAAACACTCTCATATTTTCGAGCACCGACTATTTTACCAGATGAATTTAACACTATTTTTTCTCACTTGTCCATAACCGTGACATCAGGGAAAAATATAGGACAGACAAACAATATATGCAACGGTAAACTGTTCGATATTTCCGGCATGAAATATATCGTTCCGTACTGGCAATCCGGGGGGATTTCAGATAATTTGAAAGGAATGAATATGAAATTCAATATAACAGTAGTTGTTTCCGTTTGTCTTTTTACATTATTAGCGAATTCGGGTTTCGCACAGAAAGGTAGACTTAGACTATCCCCTCCTTCTCTTCACAACAACATTATTTGTTGATCGGCGTAAACGATCTGGATGTATTTTTATTTGTAGTATCAGTGACTCAGGAGATTATTGAGTCATTGAAGTTCGTTGACAACGGTAAGATTGTCGAGATTCCGGTAGCAAAGAAGATGTTAGCCCTTTTTAATCAGAACTAACTGCATTTTACCGTTTACGATAGAAAAATTATTTGCTGTCGGTTTTCTTGGATTTGAGCTTCTCGATCAGCTCTGCTGCCTTTTCGGGTACCAATACCGCAAACAACCCGAAGGCTGCTCCAATAATACCAATGAGATTAATCACTTTCTCATCAAGTACCAGAAGAAGTAAACCAACAATAAATAGTACAATTCCTACATTTCTCATTGCATAATTCCTTTTCGTAAATATTGTGAATTGTGTTGCACTTTCAAAGACATGTCAAGTTCATTATTTTTCTCTTTCACCTTACAGACCCAGTTCATCGTTGCAATCAATGTAAATAATAGAACTCCCACTAAAATTAACAAGGCTACATCATAGGGAACAGTGAATTTTTTTCCGGTGGGGCGTTTATATCGTTTCTTTTTACCGATGCCGTTTCTCCTGATTCTAAGTAATTTGTCCAATCAAAATTTTCCTTCGGTTAAATATAAAATTCATTTTCATCACTGTCAATTATTTGGTGAAAATTATCTGTGCTGAACCTCACACAAAACTTGGTTGCTTTTAACTCTGTGAGAATGTATATTCATCAAAACTTGTGAGTTTGCCATGAAAAGATTCATCATTACCATAACAGGATTCATCTTAACTTTACAAACGATAGTCGTATCGCAAGAGAATTCTGTTTATCCACAACCGACAAACCTGGTAACTATTCCAACCGCCGGTATTATCCCGCGGGGAGCATATTTGTCGGAATTCCGTCTGTTCAGCGGCGGCGGCGTCTTAGCGGGAATTTCCGCCGGTGTTTCACAGCGGTTCATGTTCGGAGTTTCCTACGGCGGCGCCAACATTATCGGCAATGAAAAGATCAACTGGCACGATCAGCCGGGAGTTGAAATCAAATACAGGTTTATCGAAGAGGCTGCTAAACTGCCGGCGTTACTGCTCGGTTTCAATTCCCAGGGACAGGGCGCTTATCTGGATTCACTGAAAAGATACGAAACCAAAGCAAAGGGGTTTTTTCTGGTTACCAGTAAAAATTACCGGTTGCTCGGCAATCTTGGTATTCATGCCGGAATTAACTACAATCCTCTGGAAGATAAAGATGGAGATAAGGACCCATCGTTTTTCATCGGATTGGACAAAAACATTAATCCGGAAATATCTTTCGTCGTCGAATATGACGCAGCATTAAATGATAATGAAACTAATGACATCGCTCTGGGTGAAGGCAAAGGATATCTCAATGCCGGAATTCGCTGGACGATGGTTGAACGCTTCCACCTGGAAATTGACTTCAACAATATTTTACTCAATCGCAGTAAAGTTGATTTTTTAAACCGTGAATTGAAGATCACCTTTGTGGAATTCTTTTAATTAACAAAATTTCTCAAATAAACATCACGACAAGAACCAATGCAAACATATAATATGGGGGAAAGCATGAAACATCGATTTTTTCGATATGCAGTAATGGTTATGGTGATCCTGTTGGCGTGCACGCTGGTAATGGCTCAAAGTGCAGAAGTCAAACAGCTTTTGGTTGAAGCAGAGAATCTGCACGACGCCGATGATTATAACGGCACCATGGCGAAATTGAGAGAAGCAGAACAGCTGGACAAAGAAAATCCGGAAATCCTCTGGAAAATCGCCCGGGCTTATTTTGACTTTGCTGATCAGCAACCGGATAATATGGAAGTTCAGAAAGAAAATCTCTATCCGGGTTTCGAATACGCTAAAAAGTGTGTTGAGCTAGCGCCCAATGTTGCCGGCGGACATCAGTATTACGCAATTCTGATCGGACGCATTGGCGAAATCGAGGGTACCAAACAGAAAATCGAGAATTCCTATGCAGTTAAAGAACACACTATGATTGCTATTAAATTGGACCCGGAAAATGATTCCAATTACCACGTCATGGGGCGCTGGCACTTCGCCCTTGCCGACCTGAGCTGGTTCGAACGTCAGATCGCCAGTCTTATCTATGCCACGCCGCCGGCAGCCTCATTCGAAAAAGCAGTGGAGTTTTTCAATAAAGCCCACTCGATCGAACCGGATGATAGCCGGCATTTACTCTGGCTGGGCAAAAGCTATGAAAAACTTGACCAGGAAGAAAAAGCCGTAAAAGCTTTAAAACAGGCTCTGAAAATTCCCGCAGAGACCGACTCGGACAAGGCAATTTATAAAGAAGCAAAAGAGTTGCTTGAGGATCTGTAAGCAGAACATCTTAAATGAAGATTTTCAAAGTTATTATAAAAATGTGCTGGTTTTTCTTCGTCATTGGGCTGGTAATACTCTCTATTATCGGAATACTCGCTCTCCTGACCAGGGAAGATCAATAGGCTGATTACATTTTTTCTAATACAACAGCTGTCCCGGGATGCCGGGGCGGCTGTTTGTTATTTTAAAAGCAACATATTTTTGACCTGAATTCCCGTCCCGGTTATCATTCTGTACATATACATACCGCTTGGCCCGGACAGCCCGTCGTCATTTTTACCGTCCCACACGGCAGTCCAATATCCGGCGTTAAAATATTCATTTGCCAATGACCGAACTTTCTCACCGCGAATGTTAAATATCTCCAGGCGCACATTCGATGCTTTTGAAAGCGTAAATGATATTGTTGTCGTGGGGTTAAACGGGTTGGGATAGTTTTGATACAGGGTGAACTCTCCCGCGATTTGCTGAGATTCATCGTCAATGCCAAGCGGCACAACCGTAACAAGCCGCAGGTCGTCAAAATACATAGAGCCTGTTTCGCTACCTCCTGGTACATGGGTCAACTGAATACTATCAAAACGGTAAACAGAGCCATCTAAAATCCCATTTCCTATCCATGACCCCACAGTATTCGGATCACTCAAATTCCATTCAACCAAGCGCCATCCAATCCAATCAATTGTATACCATTGAGAAACCTCATGGTTCGGTAAGTTCACAGATGATGTTCCCTCATCTATAGCAAACCTAAATTGATTGCCACCTCCATCACCAAAAATGTATATTTGAAGAATGTAATCCTTGTTAAAGAATACTGATCTAGGTGTCCCGCCTGCTAGATATTCTCGTATAATCCATTCAGAAGAACTTAGGTCCCAATCATAATAGATTTCCATAGACGTAGTGCTATTAGACAATAAATTTTTATATTCACTGTTTTCTGACCGTGTTGTAGCTGGATCATATCCAGCTTTTGTACCACTTTGATCTGGGAACCACCAATTTGTATTTATACCACTATCAAAGTTATCTATCATTTTAATAGTTATATCATAAATTCCAGTTTTAAAACTTTTTGATTCTGTTCTTGTAATTTCATTACCTAAGAGATCTTTTAACCCTTTATTGATTCGACTTACATAAATCTCAGAGGCATGTAATTTAGATTCGGGGAAAAAGTTTAAAACACTTCTGTCATTAATTACATAGTGTTGTAAAATTCCATTAACAGAAGTGCCATCTGAAAATCTTTCTAAAGTAAATATCTCATCTGATATTGATTCTTCGCTTAATTCTTCGTTGTATTCAAAGCTAATAATTGGCAGCCTTTCAATATTAGTTGAACTTGTTGGAGGATATATATTTACCAAGTTGGGAGGTACATTATCAAATCCTGTTTTAAAATTCAAGATGAAATCATCTCCACTAACACCATCAGAATTTCCGTCGAGTTGGTGTCCATAATTATCAGTTACTGTGCCGGGGATTGTAAGTGTATAATTTGTTTTAAATTCAAGCCTATCAGAAATAATCCTTAATTCACGATAAATATCACTCCATCTGAATCCACACTCAATAGAAGGTTCAATAATAATGTTTTTTTTAATTGAGTCGGGATTCATGGGACGATTGAAACGTAATACAATATCGCTCAAGACAGAAACACCGGTGTCTCCGTCGGCAGGATAAGTGGATATTACCGCCGGTAATACTGTAGAAATCAGATTAAAATCAACAAATGTAAAAAATGTATCAACCATACTTACGGTCAGAGTATCGGAATAGTATCCTTCTGCATTAACAATAATTTCGACCTCGTCATTGTTAATCTCTTCAAAATAATAAAAGCCATTATGTAATAAATCCGGGTCACTGGTATATTTATAAAATAAATTCCCATGAGTGTCAGTAGTATATGTGCGATTTTCAACTTTTATTCCCGCCCCATTCAGTGGAATGTTGGTTTCTTTATCTTTTACATTTCCAGTTAGGATTCGAACTAACGGTCTTGGAATATCATGTAATTTTAATATCGACCAGAAAAAAGTCCTGGCTTCCAGACGTTTCCAGTCATCATTCATAAATAATTGGTTTTGTGTCGGGTTTGTATGAAAGCCTGATTCGCTTAATTCAGAAGGCATATTTGTCTCCCGATTTACATGAAGATAAGGGTATTTATTATCATGATTATCTGGAAATCCCTGGTAGAATGTGCGGTCAGCATAATTTCCTCTTGTAGAAATTCGCATTCCACGGGTTAAGAGTCCCACCATATAATCACTCATTTCTTTACCTCCCTGCGGAGTTTTTTCAACGGTTTGTCCGTTTTGTCTCCACCCGCCGTGAAGCAGCAACGTACTATTAGAGGTGGACGCACCCGCGTCACTATGGATCGAGTGATACCAGCTGGCGCCCTTTGTATTAGCATCACTAGATCTTTGAGACAATGAAACTTGTTGAGTATCGTTTGCCCTGCTAAGATAAACTGTATCAATATCGGTTTCATTTAATAGCATTTCACGAAGACGCAAACCCACTCGAACATTTCTTTCGGCTTCTGAATACCCGTATATTCCCATATTCTCTGTTCGGCTATGACCAGGATCTAGGTAGATATCCCAACCTTCTAATCCCGTAATTTGACCAAAAACCACACTACTAAAAACAAACATATAAATTATTAAATATTTCATTATGTACTCCAATACAATGGCTTGCCAATGTTTCTATTTTTTCAGTTTTAATCTATAACACTAATATTCATAATAATGATTTTACCACTATTTGTATCAAATACAATTTTATCCATTAATGGTGACCAGGCTGGATACATTTCATGGATTTCGCTTGTTTTAGTCAACTGAATCCGCGTCTTTCCGTCGGCGCTGACAGCCCAAATATCAGAAGCCGTGATGACATGCCCGTCGTCCTCATCGACCATATACACGATCCACTTTCCGTCGGGAGACCATTTGGGCGCATTGGCTATGCCCAGCTGCGCCTGAATTTTTCCTTCAAGATCGGTGATAAAAGTACCGGCTCCTGCGAGCGTAAACAGCA